>PNAP01000065.1 GCA_003169735.1 Chloroflexota bacterium
TTGACAAGATAGGAGCTTGATGCAAATCGGGGTAGCACTCGGCGCGGGGATCGGGCGGCGGCAGGCCCTGATCGCCCGCCGCGCGCTCCTTCAAGCCCTCATCCCGTTCGATCTCACGCTAGGAGCCCGGTATCGAAGACGTCTCACGGGCGTGGCGTGGCGGCGACATCCGCCGAACGCTACGTGGATTTGCATATGAGCACCTTCAGGGTGCCCAGCACGTCGCGTCGGCCCAGGCTTCCGCGCGGACCACGGCGCCCGCGGGCGGTGTTATGGCCGCGTGAGATCCCCGTACGCGTCGGGGCGGCGGTCGCGGTAGAACTGCCAGGTCTGGCGGACCTCCTCGATCTTGTCGAGGTCCATGTCGCGCACGAGCAGCTCTTCGTTGTACGCATCTCCCAGCGCCCCGATGAACTGGCCGCGCGGATCGCAGAAGTAACTCTGCCCGTAGAAGTCGTCGTCGCCGAGGTCCTTCTCGATGCCGACGCGGTTGATGGTGCCCACGAAGTACCCATTCGCGACCGCGTGGCTGACCTGCTCGATGCGCCACAGGTACTCCGACAGACCGCGCGACGTGGCGCTCGGGATGAACACCATCTCCGCGCCGTTCAGGCCGAGTGCCCGCGCGCCTTCGGGAAAGTGTCGGTCGTAGCAGATGTAGACGCCGACCTTGCCGACTGCCGTCTCGAACACCGGATAGCCGAGGTTCCCGGGCCGGAAGTAGAACTTCTCCCAGAACCCCTTGACGTGCGGGATGTGCGTCTTGCGGTATTTGCCGAGATAGGTCCCGTCGGCGTCGATGACCGCGGCGGTGTTGTAGTAGATACCGGACGCTCGCTCGTCCTCCTCGTACATCGGCACCACGAGCACCATGCCGGTCGCCTTGGCCAGATCCTGCATGCGTTTCGTGGTCGGACCGTCGGGGATCTTCTCGGTGTACGCGTAGTACTGCGGATCCTGCACCTGGCAGAAGTAGGGACCGTAGAAGAGCTCCTGGAAGAGCATCACCCCCGCGCCCTGTTTCGACGCCTCGTGGGCCGCGGCCTCGTGCTTCTGGATCATCGATTCCTTGTCGCCGGTCCAGGTCGCCTGGAGCAGCGCGCCGCGGACGATTCGGGGCATCCGAGAACCTCCTGGGTCGAGCGATCAGCGTCTTCCCGAGCGTACACCCCGGCGCGACGCCTGCGCGATACTCGACCGGTGACCGAACCGACCCGCGCCGACCGACTCTCGGGTGCGGTGTGGGGGCACCTCATCGGCGACGCGATGGGCGTGCCCTACGAGTTCCGTGACGCGTCGGCGATCGGCGTCGTCCGCTGGGGCGAGCGGGGGACCTACGAGGAACCGCCCGGCACGTGGAGCGATGACGGCGCGCTGATGCTGGCGCTGCTCGAATCACTGCTGGACGGCTTCGACACGACCGACCAGTCGGCACGGTTCCTGGACTGGCACGATCGCGCCGCGTATACCCCCGACGGCGACGGCGCGTTCGATGTCGGCACGACCACGCGGCACGCGCTCGACCGGATCCGTGACGGCGTGCCGCCGGAGGACGCCGGTCCGACCGGCGGGCGTTCCCAGGCGAACGGCTCGTTGATGCGCATCCTGCCCATCGCACTGACCGCGCGCGAGCCAGAGGTGAAGCTGCCAGAACTGGTGGCACGCGCCCAGCGCGCATCGCGCGTGACGCACGGCCACGTGACGTGCCAGGTCGCCTGCGCCCTGTATGTCGTGACCGCGCGCGACCTCCTGCGTGGCGATCCCGACCGCGGCCGCGCGCTGGAGGTGGCGCGTCGCCGGTTGCGCCTCTTCTACGCGGGGAGCGGTTCGGCGCCACGGAGCGACGAGCACGTCGCGGCGCTCGATCGGATCGAGGCGTGGACGGAGCGTGCCGGACGCGGCGGCGTCATCGACAGCTTCTGGTCAGCCTGGGACGCGTTCGCCGGAGCGGCGTCGTACCGCGAGACCATCGCGCGCGCCATCGGCTATGGCAACGACACCGACACTACGGCGGCCATCGCCGGTGGTCTCGCAGGCATCTACTGGGGCATCGGTGGCATCCCGCACGAGTGGCTCGATGGGATGCGCGGCCATGACCTCGTCGATCCGCTGGTCGAGCGGTTGCGACTCACTTCAGGATGACGAGCGCGTCGACATCGACGCGGGCGGTGCCGTGCACGACGATCTGGATGGTCCGCTTGGCCGACGTCGCCCATGTCTTGCTCCACGCCACGGCCTGAGGCTTGAGCCGCGCGGCCGAGAGGTCGACGGTGGCCACCTTCTGGCCGTCGATGATGATGTCGACCGTGCCGCGATCCGGACCGAGCGTCGTCACGAACGCGATGGCCGATCCGGTGAACGTCAACGACGCCCGAGCACCGTCGGTGCGCGTGTAGCGGGTCGCTCCACCAGATGCCGACCGGTCCTTGTCGACCAGCCACTTGCCGTCGGTGAGCGTGACGCCACCGCCCTCAACGACCTGCACGCGACCGGCCGAGATCATCGCGTAGTCACTCCAGAGCCCGGACTTGTCCTGGGCGCGGACGCGCAGGTCGTACGAGTGGCCGCCTGCGAGCGAGACATCGGCATGGGTGGCCGTAGCCTTGGGAAGTGCGACTTCGTGCCATCCGCCGCCGTCGGTGCGCTTCTGGAGTTCATAGCCCCTGATGCCGCTGGCGTCCGAGCCGGACCAGCTGACCGTGGCGATCTTCCCATCGAGGGTCGCGCCCGCCCGCAGATCGACGGTCGGCTTCGAGACCTTCGGCGGCGTGCCATCACCTCGGCCCGAGCCGGTCTTGCTGGACCACACGAGGTCGACCGAATCCCCGTAGTAGATGTGGAAGATGCGATCGCGGTCGCGTCCGTTCTGGGCACAGTCCGTGGCGCTATGCGCGTACAGGATCTGGCCGTTGGCGTCGTCACCGCAGCCGACGTCATAACCGGAGCGGTACTGGGTCAGGAAGAATCCGCCGTTCTGCCGGAGCGAGAGGCCCCAGGTCGCGTCCACCGCCTGGACCTGGGCATCGCGGACGTCGGCCGTCTCCGGTTTGTAGATCTGGTCCATGTGCGTGTCGACGACGTCGTAGCAATCGCCGCTCTTCGTGACGTACGAGGACCGGTGATGGCCGGCCAGGGCGTGGTACCAGGTGAATTGCTTGGCCAGCGTGGCGCCCACCTCGAGCATCGTCTGGGGGAGCCAGTACGGCCATTCGGCCGTCATCACGACCTCGACGTAGGTCTTGAAATCGACCGTTTCGACACGGTCCTTCGCCTCGCGATAGACCTTGATGGTGTCGGGCGGGTCGGTCCTGCTGTCCCAGTTCGTGCCACAGGCCGCGCCGGCCTGGACGTTCTGGAAGGCAAAGGGAGCGAACGGTGCGGCCGACGCGAGTGCGAGGGCGATGATGATGCGCGACAACGGTCCGAGACTTCGGGTCGACGCCCGCTGGGCGCCACTCGCCGGATGCGGCAACGATCATGCCTCCTCACTGCCGGACGACCGTGCTGGGGCGCGGTGACGGTGTGCGTGGGGCCGCTCAACGGTGATGAGACATCACGACAGGCAGAGCAGTGCGCACCAGGTGGTGCACGCGAGGGGTCAGCGCGACGCACTCGTCGCGATGGGTCGGAACACGTTCTGCCCGCTGGTGAACGATGACCCGACCGAGCCCTGCCGCTGGGGCGGCGGTCTTCTCTTGGGGACCTCTCCTCGTCGGTTGACGTGGGCAGCGTACCACGTCACCACGATGGTCAAGCCCGTTTCCGTGTTCGCCTCGACGGCCTACTATCGACGGATGGAGATGCTCGGATCGGCGGCAGGCTTCGTCCGCTCGGCCCTGTTCGGACTGGCCGTGCTGGTCCTGGTGGCGGTCGCGCTGGCCGCGAATCTGGGCATCTGGGCGTCACGCGCCGTGCTCGATCCGGCCGTCTTCGTGACGACCGCCGACGATGCCATCGCCGACCCGGGCATCCGTGCCGACATCGCCGGTGCACTGGCGGATCGGCTGTACACCGTCGTCGCCGAGCAGAGCGGCCAGGTCCCGGAGGACCTCCTGACGTCACTCGGCCTCGATCCGGCGGCCACCCGCCAACAGGTCACGGCCACGCTCACCAGCCTGGTGGATACCGTCCTGACCGAGCCGGACCTGGCGCCGGCGCGCGATGCGGCCTTTCGCAAGATCCACGACGCCATCCTCGGCGCAGGCACCGGCAGTGGAGGCATCTCGATCCAGGGCGACGACCTCTCGCTCGACTTCGATGTCCTGCTGCAACGGACGCTGGCGGAGGTCGATCCGACACTACCGACGGCGGACATCTCGACCGGCCTCGGCTCGATCGTGATCCTTCGCTCGAACGAGCTCGGCATCGTCGGCTGGGTGCTTCAGAGGCTCGACGTCGCCATCTGGGTACTGCCGCTGCTGGTCGTCGTTGCCGCGTTGCTGGTGATGTTGCTGGCGCGCCACCGGCTGCACGCGCTGAGCTCGGTGGGCGCTGCGGTCGCGTGCGCGGGCGGGATCGGCTTGGCCATCGCCCTGCTCGGAGCGACCGCATTGACGGCCGGATCCTCGCCTGGTCCCGATCGCGACGCCGCCAGTGGCCTGTGGTCCGGCTTGTTCGAGTCGCTCCTGCCGCAATCTGTCCTCTTCGCGGTGATCGGTCTGGTGCTGGCCGTCCTCGGCATCATCCTCGGCAGCCGGGTCGGGGCTCGCAGGCGCATGCGCTTCGCGTAGGTCGCGGTCCTCAGCGGCCTCGCAGTGCGAGGAGGCGCCATCCATCGCCGGCTGCGAGCTGGACGTAACCGGCGGCTGCGGCCTCCGCATCGAAGGCGGTTCCGGGCGCGTAGCCTTCGATGACGAGGTACGGATAGCCGGGACCGAGGAGCTGCGGGACGGCGCTCTGGGCCAGCAGTCGGCCGCCATCGGCGGGGATGTCGGAGGTCGGATCGAGCGTCGCGGTCGTTTCCATCACGCCGGTGAACACCGCGAGCGGCGTCGCGACCACCATCGTGAAGCTCGGAGCGATGTGCAGCACGGCGGTGGTGGCGCCGAGCCGGCCGGCCGCCTGTTCCGTGCGGATCGCCGCGATGAGGGCTGTTCCCGATGTTCCGACGATGGCGCGGCTGTCCGCGAAGCCGGTCCAGTAGCCGTGCTCGGCTTCCTGGAGCCCGCTGGCCACCGACTCGGTCAAGGAGTACTCGCGTGCCTGGGCCGGCGCGGACGTGCCTGGGCGATAGGGAAAGACAGCGGCGATGAGGATGACCACCGCGACACCGCCGCGCAGGATCGGCGGCCACGCTTCGCGCGACCACAGTTCGGCCAGCCCGATGCCGCCTGCCAGCGCCAGCAGCCAGGGCAGCCAATACGCGGCCACCTCGGGCACCTCGGTGTGGATGGCAAGTCCCAGCCGGGTGTCGGTCGGCGCCGTCAGACCGACGGCTACCGCGGCCAGCCCGACGAGGACGCCCGTCCCGATGAGCCGCCAGGGCGCCGAGCTGCGGATGAAGACGACGCCGACGAGGACGACGACGAGGAGGACCGGGTAGTCCACGATGGCCCACCCGAGACTCGCCGCCAGCGCGGACGGCAGCCGTGGGTCGGCGCTGATGGCCAGTGCCACTGCGCCGCCGATGGCGGCGATCAGCACCGCGATGGCGAGCACGGCCAGGATCAGCCCATACGACCGGGCCGGCGGCAGCGTCTCTGCGAGATCGCCGCGTCGCGGTCCGGGCCCGCCGAGCCACGCAGCGATGAGCAATCCCACCGGCCACGCAGGCAGACCGATCCAGGCCGGCGCCACGACGCCTGACATGATGGCCACCTGCGGCAGCGCGACGATGAGTGCGCCGAGCGTCCCGGCGATGACCGCGCGGCGGATATGGGATGGCCGGAGCAGGCCGATGAGAACGACGGTCGCCGCGGCCATGGCACCGACGATGGGGTGGACGAGCACGGTCGCGCCGACGGCCGCGGCGATGAGCGTCGGTCTCGAGCGTCCGGCCAGCCACTGGGTCTCACTGGCGCCGCGCGACTCGCCGAGGGCGAGCGTCAACGCCGCGGACGCGAGCGGGAGCGCAAGGAGCGTCGCCGATGCGTCCGGCAACCGGAGGAAGGCGAGCGTCAATGGCACGGTCAGGAGCGACCAATAGCCGGCCGCGGGGCCGCCGACCGAGCGCGCCACGTGGTACCCCGCGGCCGCCAGCAAGATGCTGAGCGGCAGCGCGAACGCCGCGACGGCCAGCGTGGCGGGCAGGCCGGTCAGTGTCGTCACCGACCCGACGAGGGCGAGGTACCCCAGCGACAGACCGGCCGGTCCGTAGAGCGGCGACGGCGAAACGGCCAGGTCGGCGTAGCTGGCATAGGCCCGGATGTGCTCGATCGGGGCGACCTGGTTGGCGAGGCCGTCGGCGAACGGCACGATCGGCGACGCGAGCAGCACGATGACCGGGACCGACCACAGAACGAGCGGCAGGATCCAGGTCAGTGCCGATCCGCGGCGCGGACCACCCTCGCCTCCCTGCACGAACGGCCGCAGCAGGAAGCCGCCGCCGATGAGCGCGAGATCGATGAGCGCGAGGACGAGCGGTTGGAACTGGCCGATGCCGCCAAGGGCGAGCAGCAGGACGGTGTCCTTCGCGACCGCGCCGATCAATCCACCCAGCGCCGCCTCGGCCACCGATCCATAGGGTGACCAACGCACCAGCCGCACGAGCACCGCACCGGCGATGAGATCCATCGCCGTCCCAAGCCCGACCGACAAGGTCGAGTGGAACGTGGTCGGCAGTTGCGCCAGGTCAGCGCCGAGCGCCCCGCCGAGGCTTGATGCCAGGACGTCCGGACGCAGCACGAAGACGCCCAGCGCCAGCGCTACCAACCCGACCACGTTGACGACGATGAGCGGCAGCGCCCGCTCTCCTTCGTCGTGGCGGAACGGCGACGGCCCGCGGCCCAGCGACAAGCGTCCCCGGTCGGGGCGCGTCAGGAACGTCGATCGGCCGGCTCCGGAGGGCCGCGCCATAGGCCGGCGGCCGCTCCCGAGGAGTCGCGTGATGATGACAAGCACCCCGTATGGCGGAGCGGACATGCTAGCAACGGTCCAGCGTGGACGTTGCCGCTCCCGTGCGGTGGTGAGAGGTGGGTCCCGTACCAAGAGGCCGTGCCGAAACGCCCGATGGCGTGCTCGCGCCTCGACCCGGCTCATCTACATTGGTTTTCGCGTCGCTGCTCAGGCAGGCGAGCGGGCGGCGCGACTCACCCTCGGCGAGCGGGAGGGGCGGCAGAGATGTCGCCCCTCCCGCGATTCTCAGCGCTGTTCACGTCCCGGCGCTCGTCTCAGGCGAGGGGCCGCGCCTCACGACCGACGCCATCCGTGCCAAACTTGGCGCGAAATCGCACGACACGAGGTGGCTGGATCATGGCGCTCGAGGTGGCTCCGAAGACGATGAGCGGCGAGGAGATCGTCGCGCTTTCGAAGAAATACACGCTCTACGAGTGGGCGGCCCAGAGCCACGCCGACCCGATCCCGGTCGACCACGCCAAAGGGGTCTACTTCTGGACGCCCGAGGGCAAGCGCTACATCGATTTCAACAGCCAGCTGATGTCGGTCAACATCGGCCACGGCGACCAGCGCGTCATCGATGCCATCGTCGCCCAGGCCGCCAAGCTCACCTACGCCAATCCGTTCCTCGCCCATGAGCCTCGGGCTCGGCTGGGCCAGAAGCTGGCCGAGCTCCTACCCGGTGACATCGACGTCAGCTTCTTCACCAACGGCGGCGCCGAGGCCAACGAGAACGCGATCAAGCTCGCCCGCCAATCGACCGGCAAGCACAAGATCCTGGCCGCATACCGCTCCTATCACGGCGCGACCGGTGGCGTCATCGCTGCCACCGGCGACCCGCGTCGCTGGGCGGCCGAGACCGGTGTGTGGGGCATCGTGCGCATGCCCGATACCTACCGCTGGGGTCACCCCGAGCCCGAGCCGGTCGCGGAGACGCTCGGCCGTCTCGAGGAGATCATCATGTTCGAGGGGCCGCAGACCATCGCGGCCATCCTGCTCGAACCGGTCGTCGGAACGAACGGCATCCTCATCCCTCCCGACGGCTACATCCAGGGCGTCCGCGAGCTGTGCACCCGCTACGGCATCCTGATGATCGCCGACGAGGTCATGACCGGCTTCGGGCGGACCGGTGAGTGGTTCGCGGTCAACCACTGGAACGTGGTACCGGACATCATCACGCTCGCCAAGGGCCTCACCAGCTCGTACATCCCGCTCGGCGCTGTGGCGATGCGCCGCCAGATCGCCGACGTCTTCCGCGATAAGGTCTTCTTCGGCGGCCTGACCTACAACAGCCACCCGATGGGCTGCGCCACGGCCCTCGCCGCGCTCGGCGTGCTCGAGGAGGACGACCTGGTCGGCAACTCCAAGCGAATGGGCGCGGTCATGCGACGCCACCACCAGGCGATGTACGCCAAGCATCCGAGCGTCGGCGCGGTCCGCAATATCGGCCTGTTCGGCATCCTGGAGCTCGTCCGCAACCGAAAGACGTTCGAGACGATGGCGCCGTTCAACGGCACCAGCGACACGATGAAGGCGGTCGCCAAGTACATCCGCGACCACGGCATGTACACCTTCGTGCGCTGGCACACGATCGCCACGAACCCGCCGCTGTGCATCACCGAGGAGCAGCTCGCCGAGGGCTTCGAGATCATCGACGGCGCCCTCGACATCGCCGACCAGGACGTCGTCGCCTAGGTCGTCGCCTAGTCAGTCAGCGCGCGGGGAGGGCCCATGAAACGATCCGGATTCGGGCGCGCGGCCGCCCTGGCGATCGTGGCGGTGCTCATCGCAGCGGCGCCGGCCGCGGCGACGACCACCGTCAAGATGCACGACGGCAATTCGTTCTCGCCCCGCACGACGACCATCTCCCCCGGCACGCGGGTCAAGTGGCAGAACGATGCCTTCGTCGTCGACCATGACGTCTTCGGCGACAAGCCAAGTTCGTACATCTCGAATCCGGGCGGTCCCGGCGGGCTTCACCCGGGCGACAGTTTCTCCCGCCCGTTCGACTCGGCCGGCACGTTTCCCTACCTTTGCCGCGTCCATGCCGGCATGAGCGGCACGGTCATCGTCGGCATGACCGTCCAGAAGCTCGGCTCGGGCAGCTCGACCAAGTTCAAGGTCACCGTCGGCAGTGACAAGCTGTCCGTCAGCTCGCCCTTCCGGCGCGTCGTCCAGGTCGAGGTGCCTGGTGGCTCGAGTTACGTCGACTGGAAGACCATCCGGACTGCCTCCGTCACGTACGCCCCGTCGGCGAGTGGCACATACCGCTTCCGCTCGTACGTCGAGCGCGTGTCCGACGGCACCAGGTCGCTGGTGAGTCCCGTCCTGTCCGTCACGAAGTAACGGGAGGGCGGCGAGCCAGAGAAACCGGGCGCGGAGACACGACGTACGACGCGATAGGACGCGGTCGATCCGTCGACAGCCCGGTCGAAGTCAGGAGGAGGGGAAGATGGTCAGGCGCAGCCTGCACGACGTTCTCAACGCCAGCCGCGGCCCGCGGCTCGCCGCAGTGGCAGCCCTGATCGTCGCTCTTCTTGCTGCTGTCGCTCCCGGCACGGCCGACGCTGGCGATGCGACCATCCACATGGTCTATCCGCATTTCGTCCCCGCGATCACGACGATCGCCATCGGCCAGAGCGTCGATTGGGTGAACAACAACGGCATCACCCACACCTCGACCGGCGACGACCCGCTCGACTTCTGGGCCCGGCATGACGTCCCCACCGGCACCGACTTCGATCTGGCGTTCGCCTACGCCGGCAGCTTCAGCTTCCACTGCTCGATCCACACGATCATGACCGGCACCATCCGGGTGCCCGTCCAGGTCAGCCCCTCGTCAGGCGCGACGGGAGATGCGTTCACCATCACCGTTCGATCGTTCGTCGCTCCGGCCGGGTTCGACACGATCATCCAGATCAAGCGCCCGGGTGGCTCATGGAAGCCCTGGCGGAAGATCAACGGCCAGTCGACCGTCTTCCATCCACAGCAGACGGGCACCTTCCACTTCCGCTCGAAGGTCGAGCGCATCACGCTCGGCGACAGCCCCACCTCGGGCTTCAGCCCGTCGCGCGCGATCCACGTCCACTAGCCACCGCCGCCGCCAGGCTGACCTTTCGCTTGTTGCGCTGACCGCCTAGCCGCGGCGGATCAGCGCTATGGCTCGCCCAACAGCGCCTTGGCTGTGCCGAACTGGCGGTCGCCGGCGTCGCCGAGGCCGGGCATGATGTAGCCGCGCTCATTGAGTTGGCGATCGACCGATGCGCAGTAGATGGGCACGTCGGGATGCGCTTCCGCCACGGCGCGCACGCCTTCCGGAGCCGCGATCAGGTTGATGAGCTTGATGCGCTTGGCGCCCCAGTCCTTGAGCACCTCGATGGCCGCCGTCGCGGAGCCGCCAGTGGCGAGCATCGGATCGAGGATGAGGCACAGATCGACGGTCGCCGTGTCGGGCAGCTTGTTGTAGTACTCGACCGGGCGCAGCGTCCGCTCGTCGCGGAAGAGGCCAAGGTGCCAGACCTCGGCCGTCGGCATCAATTCGAGCATCGCGTCGACCATGCCCAGCCCAGCACGGAGGATCGGGATGAGGCCGATGCGGTCCGCCAACTCGGCTCCCTCGGTCTCCTCGATCGGTGTCTGCACCGTGATCGGACGCACGCGGGCGTCGGCGAGCGCCTCATAGCCGACCAGCCAGCTGATCTCGCGCACCAGCTCGCGGAACTTCTTGGGCTCGGTCTCCACCGAGCGGAGAAGAGCCAGCTTGTGGAGGACCGCGGGGTGGTGCGAGACGTGGAGCGTGGCGGGCAGGTCGGATGAGGTAGGCACGGTGGCCGGATTCTAGGCCCACCGGGCGACGGCGATGCCGCCATCTCGCGCCGCCTCCGCGCGTCACCGTCACGCCTCGGCCTCTTGCGGCGGTACCATCCGCAGCGTGCCCGACGCTGTCCCCGAGCGAGCCTCTTCCGTGACCGTTACGACGCGCCGTCCGCCGACCCGTCGCGTGACCCGTGCGGCTCGCCCCACCCGGGCTCTCCCTCCGCCGGTGCTGGTCGAGGTCCGCCGCGACCGCATCGTCGAGAGTCGCCATCGCGGCCACGTGGTGCAGGTGGCGGCCGATGGCCGCGTCGAGCGCGGTTTCGGCGATCCTGACGTCGAGGTGACGTTGCGCTCGGCGGTCAAGCCATTCGCGCTCGTGGCGCTCATCGAGTCCGGCGCGGCCGACGACTTGCGCCTCAGCCACACCGAGTTGGCCGTCATGACCGGCTCGCACACCGGCCAGGACATGCACGTGCGCACGCTCCAGGCGGTCTTCCGTCGAGCTGGCGTGAGCCAGTCCCTGCTGCTATGCGGTTCGGTCGGCATGCCCATCGACCAGGTCACCGCCGCGCGTCTGGCCCGCGACGGGGAGGCGGCCGGTCCGATCCGTCACATGTGTTCCGGATTCCATGCTGCCAGTCTCCTGCTCAGCAGGTTCGCCGGGTGGTCGTTGACCGATTACGACGAGCCGGATCACCCGAGCCAGGTCGCCGTGCGCTCCGCAGTCGCCCGGGTCTTCGGTGTTCGACCGGCCGACCTGGTGATGGCGGTCGATGACTGTGGGTTGGCGACCTATGCCTTCCCGCTCGTCGAGATCGCTCGCGCCTTTGCGCTCCTGGCCGACCCCCATGGCGCGGCCAACGACACGACGCGCGCCAAGCTGGCGCCCACGCTCGCACGCATCCGAGACGCGATGCTCACCGCGCCCGAGATGGTCGGTGGGAGCGGCGAAGTCCTCGACACGAAACTGATGCGGACGCGCGCCGGCCGCCTGGTCGCCAAGGGCGGGGCCGAGGGCCTGCGCGGCGTTGGGCTGCTGCCCGGTGCGCGCGGCGAGGGATCCGCAGCGGCCGGCCTGGCGGTACGCATCGAGGACGGTGATGGCTTCGCTCGGGCGAGTCGCGCCGCGACGGTCGAGGCGCTCTCGCAGCTCGGCGCGCTCGACGATCGGGACCTGCGCGCTCTCGCCGCGCAACATCATCCGACGAAACGCTCGCCGAGTGGCGTACCCATCGCCGAGGTCGTGCCGACCTTCCAACTGGCGCCGATCTCAGAGCTCCTCTGAGCAGATTCGCGCGAGCGGTCCCATGAGTGGCATGCAACCGGTCCCCGACCCTTACCGGGTCCTCGGCGTGGTCCGCGGCGCGACCCTCGCCCAGATCAAGGCCGCGCATCGGACGTTGGCGAAGCGCCACCATCCGGACGGCGAGGAAGGTGACACGGCCCGGTTCCTGGCCGTGCAGGACGCGTACCTGCTGCTCTCCGACCCGATCCGCCGACGCCAGTGGGATGCGCGCCATGAACCCGGCCCAGTGCGCGCCGGGGAGGGTACCGTCCGTGGCCGGCGCGATGCCGCGTCGGGACGATGGACGCGCGAGAACCCCGAGGCGGGCGTGCGTCACGGCCCCCGCTCGGGCCCGCGGCGTGCATCCGGACCGGAGAGTCGCCGCCCGGAAGGGGCCACCGATCCGACCCAACGGCCGTCGCGGCCACCCGCGCCGGGCTTCGGCCATGCAGCGAGCGAACCGGCTCGCGACGGTGAACCGAGTCGCGACGGTGAAGCGGCTCGCGACGGCGAAGCGCCCGCGGGGTCACCGCCCGCCGACGACGACCGGCGACGCGACCCGAGCGAGTGGAGTGCCTCCGGTCGCGACCCGAGACGACGCCACTACACCTGGTCGGCAGAGGGCGTTCCTTGGTGGCAGGACTTCCCCGGCCCGCGCGGCGCGGGGCCGGATGCCGACGCTTCGACGCCGGCACCGCCGGCACCGTCTGCCGCGACGTCAGCGCCGCCACCGGACGGCTTCGACGTCTACAACCGCTCGAGCGGCGCGGCCTGGTCGAGCGCCGCCCGGCGTTTCTTTCGCCAGGCGGATGGCGACCTGCCCAGTCGAGGCTCGTTCCGTCGGCAGGGCACGCAGTACGTGACCGGCGCCCGAGCCCGGCAGGTCGCTGACGCCGAAGCCCGCCAGGCGACGGGGCGTGCCGCCAGCTCATCGACCACGCCGGCTTCGACCGCCACGGAGTCCGCTCGGCATGACCGCGTGACCCGGCCAGAACCTGCGCCCACCACTACCGTGCTCGGCACCACGCACACGACCGTCGATCGCGGCACCGATAGGACCGTGCTCCCGCCCGATCTCGGGCAGCGCCTGGCCGAAGCCGCGCTGGCGTGGGTAGCGCTCGTGGCGGTCATCGGTTGGGGGCTGCCGACGGCCGCCGCGTGCCAACCAACGCATGGAGATTGCGCACCGGTCGTCGTCGGTGCTCAGGCGTTGCTCGCCGTGGTGGCCCTGGCGTTGTTCGTGGCGTTCCCACGGTTGGCCCGGATCGGAGCGATCGCGACCGTTGCCGCGCTCGGTGTGGCCGTGCCACTCGTCATCATCGCCGTCACCCTCTCCCTGCTGCCGCCCGCTCCGCCGATCGAAGCCGCCGGCGTGGTGGCGATCGCCGGCGCCTACGTCATCGCCGCCGTCGTGGCCGGGCTCGCCACGAGGCCGAAGCGCCCGACCTGAGACCGGACATGAAGAAGCGCCCGGGATGTACTCCCGGGCGCTTCCAGTCTTCCCAGAGTCAGGGTCGCTGGGTCAGGCGTTGATGCCGTGCCACGGCTTGACGACGAGCGTCCGCCGTCCACCGGGCGTCCCGCCGAGGATGACCTTGCGGAGCGCCGTGTTGTTCGAGGTGTCGCCCTCGTAGAGGAGACCCTTCGGGTTCGCCTCGACGGAGAGGTAGTAGACGCCGTTCGGCAGGTTCGTCACGTCGAGTGACTGGCCGGCGACCGACTGGTAGTACGTGTCGCCCCAACCGGTGTCGAGGACTTCGCGCATCCAGACGTCGTTCGGACCAGCACACGCAGTGCCGAGACCCGTCGAGTAGGGCTGCCACTGGGCGCTCGGGACGGCGAGGTCGATGGCATCGGTGGGCGCCAGGCAGAACGACTGCTTCTCGCTCACGACGACATGCGTCTTCGTCGAGTCGAGCAGTGAATACCGCGCGAACTGTTCGAAGTGCCAGTGATGGTGACCCGGCCGCGTATCGAACTCGAGCTGGCCGACGCGGGCTCGGCCGACCACCTGGCCGTCCTTCATGAAGTACTGATACGCGTCCATCTTCTTCTGGTTCTGCCCGCGAAAGCCCTCAACGACGAGAGGCGACGGCCCCTTGTCCCAGATGGTCGCCGCGAAGTCGATGGCCGCCTTGTGGTTGTGCTGGTCGAGCGTGATGCTCCATGCCGGCAGGGCGATGAGATCGGGCACGGCGTCCGCCGGCGGCGAGGTCAGCGTCGGCGCGTTGTCGAGCGACGGCAACGGGGGACCCTGGACGCCGGTCGGTGCGAGCGACCCGTCAGAGGTGAGGGTGCCGTGCGGCAATGGATGCGGTGGTGGCGGGCAGATGTCGACGCAGATCGGCCCACCGGTCTTGATCTTGACGCTGACCACCGCGGTCGCGTTCGCGTCGGAGATGCCGAAGAGTTGGCGATAGCGCGGCAGGATCGAGACGCGCATCGTGTAGAGGCCATCTTTACCGTCGAAGGTCGGAGCGTTGTTGCCGGCGACCGGAACGCTCCAGCCCTGATCGATGCCGAAGACCGTGCCGAGCATGAACGGGCTGTCGTAGCAGTACCCCGGGTACGTGGGGTTCTGCGGCCCGGTGCTGTCGATGCGCATGTTCTGGCCTGACGGGCAGAAGTCCTGCACGGACTTCACGACCTGCTTGCCGTGACTGTTGGTGAGGGTAAGACGATAGAAGTCCTTGAGCCCGAGGAAGCCGTCGGCGATATCGCTCGGCAGGATGCGCACGACAGAGCTGTTCAGCACCTGCCAGACGACGGGATCGGACGTGTAGTCCGGCCGCTCGACGCGGACGTCGAACGCGCCACCGGTCGCGGCGACGAGCACGCCGGCATCGAGGTAGGCGGGACCGCCCTTGCCGAAGCGGTGGATGACGACCGAGGTCTTGGGGACGATGAGGCGGATCGACGGTACGGTGCTCGGGGGGCCCGATGGGTCGCCCGATGGTTGCGTCGTGGCGGTGGCTGCTGGCGCTGCGGCAAGAGCCGGAGCGCCGCCGACGGCGAGCGACGTGGTGGCCGCGGCAGCGACGATCAGGGAAACGATCCGGCGACGTCCGGTGAGCATGGACACTCCTTCATTGGATTCCGGCCATGGCGATCGGGTGGGGAGTCCCGACCCGGGCAGGACGCGTGCGTGAGCGCGTCGGTTCCCTCGACGCGTCGATCCGCGCGCGCATCATGCGCTCGGACGCCAGAAGGTGCGTCAGCACTCCTCGGCAGCCGGACAACGGACGATGGGACTCGTGCGGGTCCCCGGTCCGAGCCTCACACTTCCGCCCATGGCCACCCGTTGTCGCATCGCGCCGAGCCCGACCGGACCGCTCCATATCGGCACGGCGCGGACGGCGCTCTTCAACTTCCTCTTCGCGCGGCACGTCGGCGGCACGTTCGTACTGCGCATCGAGGACACCGATGTCGCCCGGTCCACGCTCGGCAACGAACGCGACATCCTCGAGGGCCTGCATTGGCTGGGCATCACCTGGGATGAGGGCCCCGAGGTCGCCGGCCAGCCGGCGCGCGGCCCGTATGGCCCCTATCGCCAGATGCAGCGACTGGACCTGTACCGCACGGCGTCGGACCGGTTGCTGAGCGAGGACAAGGCGTACCCCTGCTACTGCACACCTGACGAGCTGGCCGCCGATCGGGCTGCCCAGGAAGCGACCCACCAGCCGCCCCGCTATGTCGGTCGGTGCGCACATCTGACCGCCGAGCAGCGGCGTGCGCGGGAGGCCGAGGGTCGCCGGCCGGCGGTGCGCTTCCGCGTCGGGGAGGGCGTGGTCGCCTTCGATGACCTCATCCGCGGGCATGTCGAGATCGATACCACCGCGCTCGGTGGTGACCTCGTCATCGTCCGGTCGAACGGCACGCCGCTCTACCACTTCACGGTCTGCGTGGACGATGCGGCGATGGCCATCAGCCACGTCATCCGCGGCGAGGATCATCTCTCCAACACGCCCAGGCACATCCTGCTCTTCCGAGCCCTCGGCGCGGACGTGCCGACCTTCGCGCACCTGCCGCTCATCCTCAACGCCGACCGGTCCAAGATGAGCAAGCGCAAGAGCCAGACGGCCATCGATGACTACCGCGCGGAGGGCTTCATCAAGGAGGCCATCGTCAATTACCTCGCCCTGCTCGGTTGGTCGCCGGGCACAGAAGAGGAGATCTTCTCCCTGGAGCAGCTCGGCGAGCGCTTCGAGCTGGAGCGCGTCCACTCGGGCGGCGCGGTCTTCGACCGTGAACGCCTCGAGTGGCTCAACGGCCAGTGGATCCGCCGCTTGCCAGACGAGGATCTCGTCGAGCGGGTGCTGCCGTACCTCGTCACCCGCCTCGAGGAGCGGCGTGCCGAGGGAGCGACCGTTCACATGCCGAGCGGCGATGACATCGTGCCGCTTCTGCCGCTGGTCCGTGAGCGCCTGCCCCTGCTCGGCTCCATCGCCGACCTGGTCGATTTCCTGTTCGTCGATGAGCTTGCTGTGGAGCCCGCGCTGCTCGTCCCGAAGCGCTGGGATGTCGCGACCACGGCAGCGGCGCTCGGTGACGCTCGCCAGGTGATCGCCGACGTCGGCTCGATCAGTTTCGAGGCTGACGAGCTCGAAGCGGGGCTTCGCGCGCTGGTCGATGCCCGCGGTTGGAAGGCGGGCGACCTCTTCATGGCCATCCGAGTCGCCATCACCGGCAGGACCGCGACGCCGCCGCTCTTCGACACGCTCGTGGCGCTCGGTCTCGAGCGGGCGCTGGCTCGGCTCGACGCCGCTCGCGAGGCACTGGAGGACCTGACCTGATGACACTCGATCACCCCACCTTCCAGGCGTGGCTGGACCGCTACGTGGCGGCGTGGAAGAGCTACGACGCCGCCGCGATCGGCGACCTCTTCAGCGCCGACGCCGACTACCGCTACCACCCCGGCGATGACCCGCTCGAAGGACGTGCCGCCATCGTCGCCTCGTGGCTGGAATCGCCGGACCCGGCAGGCACCTATGACGGCACCTACCACGTGCTGGCCATCGACGGGGAGAATCATGTCGCGTCGGGGGTCAGCCGCTACTTCGACGCGAAGGGCGATCTGCGCGACGAGTACCACAACATCTACCTGTGCCGTTTCGCCGCCGATGGCCGTTGCCGCAGCTTCACCGAGTGGTGGCGGCAGACCCGGCGGTTCGCCAAGCGCGCGGCGGCCGGCACCGCCTCGGAGGAGTAGGAGAGGTGGCTCGGACGATCCTCGTCGTGGACGACGAGCCGACGCTGCGCGAGACGCTCGCCGAGGCGCTCGAGCAGGACGGGCTGCGCGTCGTGACCGCCGCCGATGGGCCCGAGGCGCTCAAGCGCTTCCGCGCCGAGCAGCCCGACCTCGTCCTGCTCGACCTGATGCTGCCCGGCGTTTCGGGCATCGAGGTCTGCCGGATCATCCGCCAGGAATCGTCGGTGCCGATCCTGATGCTGACGGCCCGCGACAGCGAATTGGACAAGGTCGTCGGCCTGGAGCTCGGCGCTGACGATTACGTCACCAAGCCGTTCAGCCTGCGCGAGCTCCAGGCCCGCATCCGCGCCATCCTCCGGCGCACGGAGTCGGCCGGGGCGGTCGCCGAGCCGGCACCGCTGATGATCGAGCTCGGGTCCGTCAAGGTCGACCTGGCCGGCCACCGCATCCTGCGCGACGGCGCTCCGTTGCCCGTCAAGCCGAAGGCGTTCGAGTTGCTGGCATTCCTGCTCCGCCACCCGGGCCAGGTCTTCAGTCGCGAGCAGCTGCTGTCGAGGGTCTGGGGCTACGAATACGCCGGCGAGACGCGGACGGTCGATGTGCACGTGCATTGGCTCCGACAACAGGTCGAGGAGGAACCGGCCAAGCCGCGCTACCTCCAGACCGTGCGCGGTGTCGGCTACGTCTTCCGGGGTTTCGAGCCAGCCCCGGGTTGATCCATCGCGCTGCCGTTGACGCGCCGTTCATCGGCCGTTGATGTTGGGCGGGCAGGATGGCGCCATGGCCGCCGCGACCGAGGTCCGAGACGATGATGGTCGACTGCGGATCCAGGCCCGCCTGCTCGAACGGCTGCTCGACCGACCGGACCGCGTCCCGGCACGTTGGGCGACGCCTGGTTTCGGGCGCCTGGTGGACCTTGTCCGAGCCCAGCTCGGGCCCATCATCAGCCACGAATCGCTTGCCGAGAGCTACAGCCGAGAGCACATCCATCGGGGCGTCGTCGGGGTGATGCCCGGCTCGCTCGTCCTTCTTCGACGCAGCCCGACCGATGTCGGCTACGCCCATCGATGGCTCGAACTGGCCGGCCAGGCCGGCGGTGAGCCCTGGGCAACGCTCGTTTCGGAGGATCGCCACCAGGCTGGTCGGCGCTGATCGACGAGTCAGCGGCGGCGCGCTGAGCTTCATCCCGGAACACGATTGCATTAGGCTTCGCGGACGATGACCACCGTGGAGGAGCAGCGGAGCCCGGCCGACGTCACACCGATGCGCCTGTGGGGCAGGCTGCGGACCGCTGTCGCGCTGGCGGTCGTCGGGCAGGACGCCGCGCTGCGATCGCTGGCGACGTGCCTTCTCGCCGAAGGGCACGCCCTCATCGAGGACGTGCCGGGCGTCGGCAAGACGCTGCTTGCGCGGGCATTCGCGCAGGCGCTCGATCTCCGCTTCGGGCGCATCCAGGGGACGCCGGACCTGCTGCCGTCCGACATGACCGGCACCAACATCCTCGAGGCCCAGTCGTTCCGATTCGTGCCCGGGCCGATCTTCACCAACGTGCTGCTCGTCGACGAGGTCAACCGCGCCACGCCGCGTGCCCAGTCGGCGCTGCTCGAGGCGATGCAGGAGCGACAGGTCTCCGTCGACGGCGAGACGCGGCCGCTGCCCGCGCCGTTCATCGTGCTCGCCACGCAGAACCCGATCGAACTCGAGGGGACGTTCGCGCTGCCCGAGGCGCAGCTGGACCGCTTCCTGATGCGCATCCACCTCGGCTATCCCGATGAGGACCAGGAGACCGAGATCTCGTCGCGCTACGACCACGCGGCCGAGCCCCTGGCATCGGTCACGCCGGTCATCAGCGCCGCGCAGCTGAGCTCGATGATCGAGGCCGCGCGGGCGGTCCATGTCAGCGTCGAAGTGGAGAACTATCTCGTCCGCCTGGTGCGGGCGACCCGCAGCCACGCGGCCATCAGCCTCGGTGCGAGTCCCCGCGCGAGTGTCGCGCTCCACCGCACGGCTCAGGCGCGCGCGCTGCTCGAAGGGCGGAGTTTCGTCCTGCCCGAGGATGTGCGCAGCCTTGCACCGACCGTCCTCTCCCACCGCCTGACCCTCGATGTCGACCGCCAGATGCGCGGCATGACGGTCGAGGCCGCGCTCGAGGAGGTCATCAGAACCGTCCCGACGCCCCCGATCGTCTCGAGCGGCTGATGCCCTTCGGATCACTGGCGGTGGTGCTCATCGCGGTCGGCGCCCTGATCCATGCGCCGGCGCTCCTCGTGATGGGCCTCGTGCTCGCCGTCGTCGAGGTCCTGAGGGGGCTGTGGCACCGACGCGGCCTGGTCGGGGTCCGCTACGAGCGGACGCTTGGTGCGAAGAGCGCCGTCTGGGGGGACGAGATCCCACTCCACCTGACCATCTGGAACCGCAAGATCCTGCCGCTTGCATGGATCACCGTGGATGATCACGTCACCCAGGGCGCCACCATCCGTGAGCGTCCGGTCAGCGACAGCGAGGTCATCGGCATGGGCGTCGTGCGCAACGGCTGGACGCTCGGACCGTATGAGCGCGTCATCCGCGAGCTGCACATCGTGGCCGACCGGCGCGGACGCTATCGCTTCGGGCCGGTCCACCTCAAGGCAGCCGACCTCTTCGCCGGCGGCTCGACGTCGGAGGAGCGGCCGATGCCGGACGCGTATCTGGTGGTCCCGCGCAGCGTCCCGTTGCACGGCGACCGGACCCGCTTCAAGGCCTCCACCGGGGAGCGGCCGGCAGCCGGCTTCCTCGAAGACCCGGCGCTGTTCGCCGGGCTCCGCCCGTATGAGCCGGGCGACCCGATGCGGCGCATCCACTGGAAGGCGGCGGCTCGAACCGGCCAGATCCGCAGCAAGCGCTTCGATTCGTCACGCGAGCGCGAGCTGTTGATCGCTCTCGATATCCAGACCTTGCCC
Organism: Chloroflexota bacterium; assembly: GCA_003169735.1. GTDB lineage: Bacteria > Chloroflexota > Limnocylindria > Limnocylindrales > CSP1-4 > Palsa-1032. The sequence continues at coordinate 20,303 of PNAP01000065.1, forward strand.
GGCGAGCACTGGCGGATGCTCTACGACGAGGACCTGGTCGAGGCGCTGTGCGTGGCCGCGTCGTCGGTTGCGCGGGCGGCGATCATCTCGGGCGCGGCCTGTGGGTTGGTCGCGGCGGCCTATTCCGAGTCTCCGCAATGGCAGCTGCGCCTGGCACCGGCGCGCGGCCCAGGGCAGTTCCTGCGCATCGGCGAGTCACTGGCGCGCATCAGCCCCTACGCGTCCGGTCCGTTCGAGGTCCTGCTGGCGAGCCTGCCGCGCTGGTTGTCACGGCCGGCCACGGTCATCTCGATCAGTGCCCGCGACCCAGAGCCGTATCTGGTGGCGCTGCGGCGACTCCGGGCGCAGGGCCTGCTCGTGCGCCACGTGGCCATCGGCCCGGATGCCAGAGCCGCACGAGACCGCGTGGCGCGCGTCGGCGTGCCCGCACAGGTCGGTCGCCTGGCGCCGGATTGGCAGACGTCGGATGCGCTGGAACTGGCTGGCTGACCGCGCGCCGACCTTCTTCGCCGTGGTGGCGGAGGGCGCGTGGCTGAGCGTCGTCTACCTGGCCCTTCAGGGCGCCACGGGTGGTGGCGCGCACCCGCTCGGCCTCGTGCCGATGAGCGGCGTGGTGGCGATCGGGATCCTGCTCGCCCGCACCACCGAACGTTGGCGCCGCAGCACCGAGGTCTTCGTCGTGGCGGTGGTGATGGCGGCCGCGCTCGGCGTGATGGCATCCGCCGCCGCGCGTGACCAGGTCGGTGCCGGCATCGCGGTCGTGCTCGGCGCCCACATCGGCGGCCTCGTCCTTGGCCTTGCCCTCGTGCGTGGCTACTCGTACCGCGATGTGGGCGACTCCGAGGACGTCATCGACCGGTTGCTGCGCGTGGGCGCGCTCGGACTCATCGTGCCGTGGGTGATCGGCCTCTCGCTGGCCGAGCCGGCGCGCTCCGACTTCATCACGGCCGCCTTCTTCGGCACGGTCATCTTCGTCGGTGCGGCGCTGGTCGCCCTGGCCGGCGCGCGCCTGCGGGCGCTGGGCGACGAAGCGGGCTTCGATTGGCGCGCCGGGCGGGCATGGCTGGGCACCGTCTCGGTCGTGGTCATCGCCCTGATCATCCTGATGGTGCCGAGCGCGTTCATCCTGGGCGCGCCGGTCAGCGTCGCGATCCGCGAATTGATCGCGCCCGTCGTCATCTTCCTGTGGTCGATCCCGGTGGCGGCGGGCTCCATCGTCGCCACGCTGCTGTCACCGTTCTTCGGATTCGTCGGTCCGATGGTGTTCGGGTTCCTGTCATCGGTGCAGGGCATGCTCGGCACGGCGCAGCCGCCGACGCAGACCAGCCCGTCCGCCGCCGGCGGTGGCCTGCCCTGGATCCCGGAGGTGGTCCTAGCCGGCGTGCTGCTGTTCGTCGCCTGGCTGTTGAGGCGCATCGCGCGTCGGCGCAAGAAGCAACGAGCCGCCGCCGTGGACGACCCATCGGATCGCCGCAGCGTGGTCATCCCGATCGCTCTGCCCCACCCCCATCTGCCGCGCTTCCATATACCCGGCGTCCACCGGGCGCCGCGGGACGCCGTCGCCGCGTACCTGCGCGTGCTCGATGAGATGGCACTCGACACTGAGCTCGCGCGACGCCCCGAGGAGACGCCGCATGACCACGCGTTGCGGCTTCGGCCGTCCGCTCGGGCCGGCCTCGCGCTCGATCTGCTGGCCGCGGACTACGAACTGGCGCGCTTCGGCGCTGTGGCGCTGACGCCGGCCGAGAACCGGCGCGCCATCGGACGCTGGCGCCGCCTCCGCCCCGGCTGACCGTCAAGTACGGCCCGCCCTGCGGTTATGAGCCGTTGCGCAATGAGCTCGTGTCGACGACCTCGAAATCGCTGCCATGGATCTGCTGGAGGAGGTGCAGGTCGGCGTCATCGAAGTTCGGGTTCGAGGCGCCGGTGACGTACCACGAGGTCCCGTTGTCGGCAAGGATCATGCCGTAGGTCTTGAGCGCCTGGAGGAT
>PNAP01000092.1 GCA_003169735.1 Chloroflexota bacterium
GCTCTGGACGATGACGATGGCCAACGCCAGGCCCCACATCGCGATCATCGGCAGGAGGTACGGCAGCGGCGGGATGGAGATGAACCCGATGCGCGTGTTGGCCCGCGCCAGCAGCAGCCGATTCTCGGCCAGGTAGCCGGCCAGGAAGACGACCAGGATGATCTTCAGCAACTCGGACGGCTGTCCCGCGAACGGTCCGACCTGGAGGGTCAGCCTGGCCCCGTTGGTGTCCTCGCCGAAGACGAAGACGAGCAGCAACAGGAAGATGCCAAACGCCGCCCAGGTGTACTTGTATTGCCGCAGCCAGTTGTCGTTGCGGACGAAGATGGCCATCCCGGCCAGCAGCGCCAGGGAGCAGCCCAGCCAGAACAACTGGAGCGGCGCGAGGTCGAGGTCCATGCCGAAGAGGGTCTGCTGGACGAGCGTCTGGGGTAGGCGCGCCATGAGCAGCAGCGACAGGCCGCCGAGCATGCCCATCACCGGCAACAGCACCTGGTCCATCCGCCGACCGGTCAGCACGAACGCGAGGTGGACCGCCGCCAGCATGGCCAGGTAGGCGACCAGCAACGAGGCGTCGCCGAGGGTCAGCTGGCCCTGCTGCTGCGAGGCCAGACTGAGCCATCCGACGGTCAGCGCCACTGCGCAGAGGGCGAGGAGCATCGACTCGCGATTGCGTGCCCTCGGCCGGACACCGACGCGGTGGAGGACGGCGGTCACGGCCCGTCGTGGCTCATGCGCGGACACGTTCCAGGCGCATCCGCACCTGCCCGAACTGGAGCTCGTCGCCGTATCCCAGGGCGACGGTGCCCTGCACGCGCTGGCCATTGACGAACGAGCCGTTGGTGCTGTCGCGGTCCTCGAGATACCAGGCACGGCCCCGGAACGTCAGCAGCGCGTGTTCGGCCGACGCGTAGCCATCCTCGACGGTGATCGAGTTGTTGACGTCACGACCGATGGAGGTGATGGCGTCCAGCGGGATCGAGCTGCCCGTCTTCGGTTGCCCCCCGGGCGATGCCACGACGACGAGCCGGCCGAGCGCCGTCCCGGCCGAGGCCACGGTCGTGCGGAGATCTCGCCAGAGCGCGCGCAGCAGGACGAAGAAGAAGAGATAGAGGCACGCCAGGAACGCGAGTCGGACGACCCAGAGCGTGAGCGTGAAGGCGTCCATGGCCGATCGGTGGTGTTAGAGGTCGGGTCGGATCGTCAGTGTCGTGTTGCCGAGGCGGACCACGTCACTCGTGCCCAGCACGATCTCGGTCACCCTCGCGCCGTTGACGAACGAGCCGTTCGTGCTCGCGAGGTCAGTGTAGATGAGGGCTCCCTTGCGGCTGGTGATCGACCCGTGGCGCCGCGAGACGCGTTCATCGGCCAGCACGATATCGCAATCCGGCGCCCGCCCGATCTGGAGAGCGCCGCCTCGGAACGCCACCCGCTGAAGCGGCATCGCCGGACCTGCGATCTCGATGATGGCCGACGGTGCGACGACGCTCGGGGCATGGTACGGGGCGGTCGGGCTGGATTCTGCCGGCCGTGGAGGCGGAGGCACTCGCGGAGCAGGCGGAACGGCCGGTGGCGCATCCGGAGGATCTGGCGCGAGGGCGAGCGGCGGCATGAGCACGACAGCCGCCAGCGCTGCCGCGTGGTGCGTGGGCGTGTGCCCGCCATCGGCGCGGCGAGCGCCGACCAGGCCGTCGTGGATCGGCTCGACCTCGAGCGGCTCACAGATCACGTCGATCTCGCCCGTCACGACGGAGTCGGAGGGCAGGAGGCGGACCCGCGGTCGTGCCAGCAAGGTGTAGCCACGCTGCCGCGCTCGCAGCAGGAGGCTCTCGGCAAGGTCGGATTCGAGCGTTCCCCGGAACCCTTCGAAATCCGCATAGTCGCCAGGGTTGAGCATGACGCGGTAGCGGTCGCGCACATAGGTCCGGTCGGCGCTGATGCGGCGCTCCGACTCCATCGCGCGCTCCAGGCGTCGTTGCAGCTGGACCGGCTGGAGGCGAGGGTGGAAGAGGCGCGTCGCCGGCCGTTCGAAGAGCCGTTCGAAGAACCGCTCGATCGCCACGAAGGGACGGGTCATCCGGCCGCGGAGTCTAGCAGGGTCCTCCCCGTGGGGCCCCGCATCCGTCCGAAGGTCCCAACGGCGCAGGTACCGTCTCGCCCCGCGACGGCACGCGCCACGACCCCTAGCCTCGGGGTAGGCCCCTGTCCAGGTGCGCCAAAGGAGGACGTCCAGCGGTCCATGCCAGCCACGGCGACCGAGTCATTCTGCGAACGGTGCGGCACGCGCTATACGTTCGGCACGCCCCGCGCAGAGCGCAAGGGGATCGGAGCCAGCCTTGGCGCGCTCATCCGCGGGCGTGATGAACTCGAGAACAACGCCTACCAGCCGCTCGATCCGTTCCTCGGCGTCTTCCGGTTCTGTCTCGAATGTCGGCAATACACCTGCCCTTCGTGCTGGAACGACGAGGCCGGGTTCTGCGCGTCGTGCGTACCGCTGCCGGATGCGCCGCCCCTGACGGACGCGTCGCTCGAGTCGCGACTGCCGATCCTGGCCGATGTCCGCCCTGAGCCCGAGGCGTGGCCGACCTTCGACCTGATCCTCGACCCGAACGAGGACGTGCTGGCCGCGAATGCGCCGCGCATCGTCCCACCCGCCGAGCCACCGCCCGTCGCCGAGCCCGCCGCGGCGTCACCAACTGTCGTCGAGCCGGCTACTCCGCCCAAGCCGATGCCGGCGCCGGCGCCACGTGTCGTGCCGATGCCGATGCCGATGGCGATGGCGGCTCCGCTATCGATGAGGGTCGACGACGAGAGCGACGTCGCCGAGCTCCGCGAACGGGAGGCAGCCGCTCGCATCGAGGCAGAACGGCAGGCCACCGAGGCAAGAGCAGCGGCGGACGCCGCTGAGGCGGATCGCGCGTTGCGAGCGGCCGAAGTGGCGCGCGCGGTACAGGCCGCCGAGGCAGAGCGAGCGGTTCTTGCCGCCGAATCGGTCCGTGCCGGCCAGTATCGACTTCGCGCGGCGTCAGAGGCGGACGCAGCGAAACGGCTCGCCGAGGCCGACCAGGCGGCACGCCTCGACGAGGCGGCGCGCGTCGCTCAAGAGATCCGCGTCGCTGAAGAGGCACGCCTCGCTGAAGAGGCGCGCGTGGCCGAAGAAGTCCGCGTCGCCGAGGCGGCCTCTCTGGCCAAGCCAGTCCTGGAAGGGACCGACCTCGCCTTCGACGTGGCATGGGACCAGCTGCTCACGGGCCCACAGGTGCCCATCGCGGAGGCATCGGAGGACTCGCCGGTGGACGACCGGGTCGCTCCCATCGAACTCGAGGAGGCGGTCCAGCACGTCGAGCCGATCCAACTGGCCGAGCCGAAGGCGGCCACCGCCAAGGTGAAGCGCTCGACCGCGGCCAAGGCGGACAAGTCGACTGCTGCCCCGATGGTTGCCGAGATCGGGAGTCTCGTCGAGGCCCCGACCGTCGTCCCCACCCGAGCGTTGCCGATCCCAGCCGATTCGGCGCGACCCCCGGAGCACGAGGCCGAGCAAGTGCCAGCGGTCGAGCCAGTGCCGGCGGTGCCGCCGCCACCGACCCCTGCCCCGCAGGTAAGCCCACTTCCGGGTTGGAGCCTGCTCGCCCCTGAGCCGCCGCCGGCCGACGATGGCCGGGATACGACACCAGGGCCGTGGCCGCCCCAGTCGCCGGTCTACCAGCCGCCCGCAACTCGGCCCTTCGGCCTCGACGCGCCGACGCCCGTGCCAGGCGCTCCGCTGCCGTACCAGATCCCGGCCACGCCTCCGACCTACCAGCAGCTCCAGCAGGCCGCTTCGCCGGGGATGTTGATGCGGTCCCACCGGCCGGGCACCGATCCGGCGCGCAGCGCCTCCGGCATCCGGCCGTGTGGCACGTGCGGGCTGCCCGTGTCCGCGGTGGCCCGATTCTGCCGGCGCTGCGGCGTCCGCCAGGACTGACCTCAGGCCGGCTTCGCCTCTGGCAGCCGCTGCCGATCACGCCGGATGCGTGCCCAGGCCGCTCCGTAGACGAGGAACAGGAACGCCAGGCGCAGCCAGACCAGGGCACCGAACAGCGCGGCCAGGATCCCGATGCCGGCGGCACTCCCCACCAGCAACGGCGTGAGGGCGCTATACAGCGCGGTAAGGGCGCCGACCGCGACGCCCACCGCGACCGCCGGCAGGAAGGCCGTCCTCGGGCCTGGACCTTCGGTCGGCACGATGACGTAGACGAGCCACGCGACGGCGACGAAGACGGCCGTGGTCAGCGCGGCTCCGAGGACCGACAGGCCGAACGCGCCCGCCGGCAGCAGCGACGCGGCGTCAAGCAGGGAAATGACGCTGCCCAGGACGACCGTGCCGATGACGGCCACGACCAGGCCGACGACCGCCACGAGGCCCCGCAACCGTTGTTCGATGATGCCGCGGGCGTGCGCACCGGTGCCTGGAAACAGGCGCCGCATCGCTCCGTCGAGCGATCCGTAGAAGCCACTCGACGCCCAGGCGACACCGATGATGCCGACGATCGAGAATGGGCCACGTTGCGCCAGCACCTGGGCGATGACCGCATCCACTGACCGACTGACGGCGGGAACCTGTGCCAGGAAGGTAAGGACGGTCTCTCGGGCGGCCGTCGGGTCGCCCATCACGAAGCCGAGCAGGCCGACCACGAACAGCAGTGCCGGGATGATGGCGAAGAGCGCATTGAAGGCGAGTCCGGCCGCCAGCAGCGTGCCATCGCACTCGCCCACCTTCGCCGCGATCTCGCGGATCTCGTGGACATGCGGATCACTGAGCATCCGGCGCGTCACGACGCCGACGCGTTCGCGCGGCGTCAGGCGCATCAAGCCGTCCAGTCCTCGAAGAGGGCCTCCTGGACATGTTCGGCCGCGACCGCCCGGCGCCGCGGATGGAGCATCGCTCGGACCTGGGCCCTGCGAACGAAGATGCGGCGGCCAGGACGGATGCTCTGCAAGCGCCCGGAGGCTGCCCACCGCGCCAGCGTGCTGCGGCTGATGGGCACATTCGCCGAGGCGAAGATGTCAGCTGCTTCTGCGAGGCTGATCCAGTCGGAGGCGACGCGGGGCATCGTCAGGTGCCCTGCCCGTCGGACGAGCCACGCGACCGAGAGGCCGATCTCGGCTCGTGGCCGCGTCGAGATCCGCTCGTCGAGCCGGACGACGATCGCTCCGAGCCCTGGCCGGCGCTCGTCTTCGGCTTCTCGGCCGTGGGCGCCGACTCCGTCGGTCGTGCCGCGTTGTCCGCGGAACTCCCGGCGCCGGTCGTGGCCGTCTCCGGCGCAGGGCTCGCGCCACCGGCACCAGCGCCGTCAGCCGATCCATCGCCACCCGAATCAGCGCTGCCACCGGATGCATCATGTCCTGAGGAGGACGATGGGCGAGCGCTGACGCGAGCGTCCTTCTTCGCCCAGCCGGAGCCCTTGAAGACGACGCTCGGCGCCGACGGGGCCTTGCGCAGCCGGCCGCCACAGGTCTCGCACGTGGTCGGGCCGGCCGACGACATGCTGTGGACCACCTCGGTCCGGCGACCACACGAGCCGCAGACATAGTCGTAGGTGGGCATGGTGAGGGTCAGCCCCTCAGCATCCGCATGCCGCATTTCGGACAGTAGAAGGCACGCTCATGCGCCGAGGCGAACCCGCAGTGGGCACAAACCAGGCCGCCGTGGCCGGCGCTGGGAACGGGCCGCTCGACTGGCGTGAATCCGACGGCATGTTGACTCGCCAGGACGTTGGCGAGCAGGCTTGCCAGCATCTTCTGGGCGGCCCGGTCGGTGTCGCCCCGAACGCCGCGGCCACCCCAGCCGACTACGCCGCGCACGATCATGTCGCCGCTGATCTCGTCCCAGTGCGACGCCACGCCGCCGATGAGCGCGTCGAACTCCGGATAGCCACTCGTGTCGACCTCACCGGAGAGCAGGGCCAGGGCGGCCGTCTCGAACGCCGGATCGACCGCATCCACCGATTCGAGCACGACCAGCGCGTGGCGGGCGACCGGGCTTCGATCGTGATTGGCGTTGATCCACTGCAGCGCCTGGGCGGGCTTGATGATGGTCGGCGCCGCGTCGGAGAGGTCGAGCGCGAGGGGCTCGATGACCTCGACCGGTGTCTGGGCCAGGCCGGCCAGCATGTTGGGCAGCTCCTCGAGCGCTCTCGGACCGGCCGTCATCCGGACGCCCTGACTGGACTTCGCGCGATACGTCAGCTTGAGCTCGTGCTCCTCTGCCTCGATCTCGTCAGGCAGGAGCCTTGGGGCCGTGCTGGCCGGTTCCGGCTTGCGGCCGCTGCGCTTCAGAAAATCCAGGGGCACTCGTTCTCCCTCGTCATGGGCCTCTACTGAAAAAACGCGATGGCAAATCGTACTCCGTCACCGGGCCGGCTCGAGTATGCGGCCAGCGCCTGGTTCGCTCACGATCCGATCCGTTCTGACAATCGGCTGATCCGTTCCGCCAGCTCGGTCGCACGCACCCGGACGCCGGACACGACCGCTGCCGGCGCCCGTTCCACGAACCGCGCGTCGGCCAGGCGTGCCTGGGCATCGGCGAGCGCCGCCTGAGCCTGCTCTCGCTCGCGCACCAGGCGCTGGCGCTCCCGATCGAGGTCCGCGCCGGCGCGGGAGAGTCGCGCCTCGCCCGACCGCACCAGGACCGTCAGGGCATCGGCCGCGGTGCCCAGCTCCGCGGTATCGGCAGCGAGCGTTGCGTGGACGCGGGCCAGGCGCGCCACCGATGCCTCGAGTGAGGCGAACGCGGCGCGCGTCGGCGGGTCACTGGGCAGGACCACCGCGTCCAGCCACGTCCCGGGCTCGATGCCGGCCTCGGTGCGGGCGTTGCGGATGCCGCCGATGAGCTCGATGACCCCCTGCACGCCGTCCGCCGTCGCCGCGTCGGCGAGTCCGGCCTCGGCCTCGCCGTCCGGCCAGTCAGCCACGATGAGCAATCCGGGGTCCTCGAGGCGGTGCGGCAGCCGGCCCCAGAGCTCCTCGGTCAGATGGGGCATGACCGGATGGAGCAACCGCAGGTACCGGTCGAGCACCCACGCCAGGACCCGCCAGGTCGCGGCACGACGGGCCGGGTCATCGCTGTTCGACTCGACCTTGGCCAACTCGAGGTACCAGTCGCAGTAATCGTTCCAGATGGCGTCGTGAAGGAGGCGCGTCGCCTCGCCGAATTGGAACGCGGCATATGCGTGCTCGACATCGGCGATGGTGGCAGCGCAGCGCGCCAGGATCCAATGGTCGGCCGGACCGAGCTCGGAGGCCGCCGGCAGGTCGAGCGGCTCCCCAGGCCCGATCTCGGGTGGGCGCGCGCCGAGGACGAATCGACACGCGTTCCAGATCTTGTTGCCGAAGTTGCGCGCGCCGTCCAGCCGGCTCACGCCCAGTCGCTGGTCCATGCCCGGCGCACTGCCATGGATGAGTGCGAAGCGCAGCGCATCCGCACCGACCTCGTCGATGACGCCGAGAGGATCGACCACGTTGCCCTTGGTCTTCGACATCTTGGCGCCGAGCGGGTCGCGCACCATGCCGTGGAGATAGACGGTGTGGAACGCCTCGCCGCCGGTCAGCCACTCGCCCAGCATCATCATCCGGGCGACCCAGAAGAAGATGATGTCGTACCCGGTCTCCATGACCGTGCCCGGGTAGTAGTGCGCCAGGTCGGGCGTCTCCTCGGGCCAACCGAGCGTCGACATGGGCCACAGGCCGCTCGAGAACCACGTGTCGAAGATATCGTCGTCCTGGTGCATCTCAGCCGCCGGCCGCCCGCAGACCGAGCACGCGTCCGGGCCGTCGACCTCCGCTGAGACGGTGATGTGGCCATCTGGGCAGTACCAGGCCGGGATGCGATGGCCCCACCAGAGCTGGCGACTGACGTTCCAGTCGCGGATGTTCTCCATCCAGTTGAAGAACACCTTCTCGAAGCGATGGGGCATGAACGTCGTCCGACCCGCGCGGACGGTCGCCATCGCCCGTGCGGCGAGCGGCTTGACGTTGATGAACCACTGCACCTTGAGTCGCGGCTCGACGATATCTCCGCTCCGTTGGCAGCGGCCGATGACCATCTCGTGCGGCCGCGTTTCGACGAGGTCGCCACGTGCCTCGAGATCGGCCACCACGCGCCGTCTCGCCTCGGCCAGCGACAGGCCGGCATATGGCCCGGCCGCCGCGTTCATGTGCGCGTCATCAGTCATGACATCGATGGTCGGAAGGCTGTGCCGCTCGCCGATCTCGAAGTCGGTCGGATCGTGGGCCGGCGTGACCTTCACGGCGCCGGTCCCGAACTCGGCCTGGACGGCGGCATCGGCGACGATGGGCACGGGCCGATCGACGAATGGGATGAGCGCCGTTCGGCCGACCAGCGCGGCGTAGCGGTCGTCACCGGGGTGCACGGCGACGCCTGTGTCGCCCAGGATCGTTTCAGGACGCGTCGTGGCGACGGTGATCGTCGCGTCCGGATCGGGCGTCCCGTCGTAACGCACCAGGTGGTAGCGCACGAACCAGAGCGTGCCGGTCTCGGGCGTGCCGATGACCTCCAGGTCGGAGATGCTCGTGTTGCAGCCTGGGCACCAGTTGATGAGTCGTTCGCCGCGATACGCGAGCCCATCGTCGTAGAGCTGCTTGAAGGCCGTGCGGACGGCCCTGGCGGAGATCTCGTCCATCGTGAACCGCTCGCGCGACCAGTCGGCCGATGCGCCGAGACGCCGCTGCTGTCGGCTGATGACGGTGCGCGTCTCGGCCACGAAGATGGCGATCCGGCGGAGATACTCATCGCGACCGAGTGACTCGCGGCTCTCGCCCGCCTTCTCGAGCACCGCATCGAAGACGTACTGCGCCGCGATCGAGGCGTGGTCGATGCCCGGCAGCCAGAGCGTCTCGTGGCCCTGCATCCGGGCGCGCCGGATCATCAGATCCTCGACGGCGTCCACCAGGGCATGGCCGATGTGCAGGGCACCCGTCGCGTTGGGCGGCGGCTGGATGATGACGAACGGGGGCAGGGACGCCTTGGCGCGCGAGCCGGTGCCGTCGGGCGCGAAGACGTCCGCGTCCAGCCAGCGCTGATAGACGCGCGGCTCGATCTCCGCCGGTTGGTAGGCCTTCGGCATCTCGTTGGCGCTGGTATGGCTCTCTTGATCGGTCATCGTGCAGGTCCCCTGGAATCAGAACGCCCCGCTCGTCCAGCGGACGAACGGGGTCGTGGTACCACCTGCTGGTTCGGTGCCGCCTCCGGACCGCGTTCATCGCGCGATGGCCGGTCGAGACCGGCGAGGGCGGCTCCCTCGTGGCGCGCTATCGGGCGCCGACCGCCGCGGCTCGCGAGCGACCTTCGCGTCCCTGGTCGTGGCGGGCTTCCAGCCGTTGGCCCGCGTTCTCTGTCCGACCGTCGTGGACGCTACTCTTCTCGGTCTCCGCCGTGGGTCGCGCAGCTTAGCACGAGGGCAGAGTCGGGAGGGAACCACGATGTGTTTCGACGTTGACAGCCAGCCGCCGATCGCGCCGATAGCCGGCGCGGCCGTGGAGCATCAGCGCCTGGAGTTGACGGCCGGCGACGGGACGCGGTTCGCGGCGTTCGCGGCGTTCGCTGCGACGCCGACCGGGGCGGGGATCGTGATCCTCCCGGACGTGCGCGGCCTTTACCACTTCTACGAGGAGCTGGCGCTTCGCTTCGCCGAGGCCGGCGTCGACGCCGTCGCGGTCGACTACTTCGGACGGACGGCTGGTGTCGGCCAGCGCGGTGACGACTTCGAGTACATGCCGCACGTCGCCCAGACGACGTGGGCCGGCGTGCAGGCCGACGTCGCGTCGGCGGCCGCGTGGTTGCGCGCCGAGCGCGACGTCTCGGCGCTGTTCACGATCGGCTTCTGCATGGGCGGGCGACTCTCGTTCGACACGGCGACCATCGGTGACCTGTCCTTGGCCGGCGTCATCGGGCTGTACGGGATCGTCTCGGGCCCCGGACGCAACGAGGCGCCGGCGCCGTTGGATGTCGCCGCGTCGATGACGTGCCCGGTGCTCGGCCTGTTCGGCGGCGCCGATACGGCCATCCCCGCGGACACCATAGCGGCCTTCGACACCGCGCTCACTGGGGCCGGAGTCGAGCACACGCTCCATACCTACCCGGGAACGCCGCACTCGTTCTTCGATCGCAAGTTCGCCGAGTTCGCCACCGAATCGGCCGACGCGTGGGACCGCGTGCTGCGCTTCGTCGCCACGAACACGAAGCGCTGACGGGCCGCTACCAGGTCGACGAGCCCGGCTCTCCTTTGAACGGGCCGACGATCCGCGATGTCACCCAGCCGCCGTAGAAACGGCCGGGCTGAGGCGTCGCTCGCTCGTCGCCGACCCACGCCTCATCGACCAGACCGGCGTAGAACGCAAGGTGGTCGCGGATCGCCTCGTAGCCCGGGCAGGGATGCGGATAGGACCACGCGATGTTGGGCGTGGCACGGCCCGGCATCGCGAGGGAGTGGTAGACCGCGTCCCCCTTCCACTCGCAATGCGTGCCGTGCGCGGACGGGGCGAGCAGGTCCATGCGCACATCGATTCGGGGGAGGTAATACACCGGCGCACCTGCCGTCTCGAGGATGCGCAACGCCTGGGTCGAGTCGGCCAGCGTCACGCCGGCGACGACGACCCGGATCCGCTCAGGCACCACCTCCACCCGCGGTGGCCGCGGGTAATCCCAGACCGATTCCTGCCCAGGACCGGGGACGATCGGGCTCGGGCGGGTCGTCATCGGGGCGAATCTAGCGGCTGTTCGCGTACGGCGCGCGAGCAGGCGTCGCTCTGCCGTATCTCCCTCTGAATGGGCACCACGCGGCCACCGTTCTTCGGGAATCGGCGCATCACTCGCCAAACGGGCACGGGCTAGAACATTCGGCGAGAGACGCGCGGACGGTGGCTCTCCGGTGCCCATCTGGAGGGATCCGCTGGTAAGGCCACGGTAAGTGCCGATGGGCAGACTCGGACGATGCCTCATCGAGACGACGAACGGATCGGCACCGCACTCCGTGCCCTGCGACGGAAGGATCGCATGACCCAGCAACAGGTCGCCGACACAGCCGGTGTCTCTGTCGCACCGTCGCGCGGGTCGAGAATGGCGAAGCCGGGAAGCTCACGCTCGAGACGAATCGAAGGATATTCGCAGTCTTTGATTCGCAGTTCCGGACGATCGCCCAGTGGCACGGCGCGGCGATGGACCGATTGCTCGATGAGCGTCATGCCGCCCTCGTTCCTGGCCGACGGCCGCAGCGCGGAGGGCCGCGGCGGCCGCAGCGCGGAGGGCCGCGACGCCGCGGGCCGGTGACGCCGCGGGCCGGTGACGCCGCGGGCCGGTGACGCCGCCCCCGGTCCCGAATGCCATGCCCGCCAAATGGGCATGGGAGCGCCACCGTTTCGCGGTTCGGGCTCATGTATCGCCAGACGGGCCTCACGCGCACCGGTGACGAGTCCCGGCGAAACGGTGGCTCCTTCATGCCCATCTGGAGGAGAGCGCGCTACCCAAACAGCGCGTCGAACTCGCTGAGGAGCGTCTCGAGCCGACCCGTGTCAACACTCAGCGGGCTGTGGCCCCACTCGCGGGCGGCCTGGGCCGCCACGTGGCTCTCGTGCGGCAGGGCCTCGCCGGACTCCAGGAGGTCGTGGACGCGCGGCACGAACACCCAGCGCAGCCACTGAGCGAAGCTCATGGTCGCGGTCCCGAATGCGCCACCGGCAGCGATCGCGGCTTCGTTCGGCACCGGCACATCCCAGAGCCCGAGCCGCTGCATCTCCGCCTCGATCCGGCCGAGCGCCATCGCCACGGCCGCGCGATCCGCAGCTACGCGCCGCGCTCCAGCAGCTCGCCGTAGTTCGTCTCGTCGACGCCTCGGTCGATCTCAGCTTTCGTGAGCAGCAACGGGGAGCGGCCTTCGCGGATGGTCTCCTCGGTGATGATGCACTTGCGCACGTCGGTGCGGTCGGGGATGTCGTACATCACGTCGAGCAGCGATTCCTCGATGATCGAGCGCAGCGCCCGTGCCCCCGTCTTGCGTCCCAGCGCCAGCTCGGCCGCCGCCTCGATGGCGCCCGGCGTGAAGACCAGGTCGACCTTGTCGAGCTGGAGGAACTTCTGGAACTGGCGCGTGACGGCGTTCTTTGGCTCGGTCAGCACCAGCATCAGGTCGTCGCGCGACAAGGCGGACAGGGTGACGGTGACCGGCAGCCGCCCGACGAACTCGGGGATGAGCCCGTACTTGAGCAGGTCCTCGGGCATCAAGTGCTCCAGGATGCGCTCCCGCACCGTCCGATCGTTCTGCGCCTCGGACCCGAAACCCATCGTCTTGCGACCGACGCGCTCCTCGACGATCTTCTCGAGCCCCTCGAAGGCGCCGCCACAGATGAACAGCACATTGGTGGTGTCGATCTGGATGAAGTCCTGGTGGGGATGCTTGCGGCCGCCCTGCGGCGG
>PNAP01000010.1 GCA_003169735.1 Chloroflexota bacterium
CCTCGACGATGGCGGTCTTGCCGGCACCGGCCGCGCCGAGCAGGACCGGGTTGCGCTTCTCCGTCCGGCAGAGCACCTCGATGATCCACTGCATCTCCGCCTCGCGGCCGATGAGTGGCGACAACTCACCCTGCTTGGCGAGCAGCGTCAGGTCGCGCCCGATCTTGTCGAGCAGCGGCGTCGTGCTGGGTGACGTGGCGGACGTCGCGGCGGGCGGTACCGAGCCGTCGGTCGGCGGGGCCGGCGCATCGGCCGTGGCGAACTCGGGTGGCGTGGCCGACGTCGCGTCTGCCGCGGCTGTCCCGGGTGGTGCCGCCCCGACCGCGGGTCCAATAGCGAGATCGCGCGTGCGACGCGTCGCGTCGGCCAACTCATCGATGCCGTGCTGGAGCCAACCGATGGCCAGATCGACGCTCTGCGGCTGCTGATCGTCCATCAGGTCCGTCGGTGCCTCAATGGACCGACTCGCGCTCGTCCTCTTCGACCTTTGCGGCGACCGGGCGGGCCCCGGCCGGCGTCTTCACCGCCGCCGCCGGGAGTGCCAGTGAGTCGGAGGCGGTCGCGTCGGTTCCGTCCGGTGCATCGGTGGCCGCCTGCACGTTGCCGAGGTCGAGCGAATTCGGGGCGAACTTCTCGGCCAGGAACCGGCCGTTCGCCAGCAGGCGGTCGGAGTCGTTCCTGGTGATGTCGTCGGCCGCTTCCTTCATCTTCGAGTTCATCAGGTCCAGCTGCGCGATGAGGATGCCGTGGGACGTCTGGCCGTTGGCGACGATGCGCTGCTCGGCGTAGACGCGGGGCAGCGCAAGGTATGCCGAGAGCGCTGCCGGCAGGTAGTCGAGCGCGGTCTGTCGGATCAGGTACACGTTCTTGTCGCCGACACCGACGACGTCGGGGCCCTCGGCGGCGATGGTCGCGAGGATCGAATCGCGGATGGCCACCACGCGGGCGTAGACATCGTCGGCGACGCGGCTCTGGATGCTTGCCAGCAGCTGATCGAGGTCGGCCCTGATCTGGGCCGAGTCCTGGGACGCGTCGAGCCGCAGCGCGAGACTCGGCTCGCCGGGCACCACCAGCACGCCGATGGCGTACAGGCCGGCCACGATCGGCACCCACAGCAGGCCGCCGATGAAGCCGGTGAAGAAGAGCCCGAGGCCGCCCAGCGCCAGCAGGCTGCCGACGATGTTGCGCCGCGAGTAGAGGAATGGCCGGATCCGGCGCCACACCTTACTGGTACCCCCGGATCTGCTTGAAGATGGCCAGCAACGAGGCGGACTTGGCATCGAACAGCTGGCCGCCGGTCAGATCGGCGATGGCCTGCATGTCGGCAAGGCTGCTGTCTCCGAAGAAGATGGGGAACGTGTGGACGTTGCGCGCCGCGTCCGGCAGCGCGTCGTACGCGGCCGTGAACGCGTCCGCATCGCTGCCCGAGTTGTTCTCGCCGTCCGTCATCAGGACGATCGAGTAGAGGCGATCCGGGTTGGTCGCCTCGTCGGTCTGGACCGTCGTGTACGCCTGTTCGAGGGCGTCATAGATGGCCGTCGCGCCGCCCGCCTCGAGGCCGTCGACGTAATCGCGGATGGCCTGCATGTCGGGCGAGTCGGGCTGCGTGTCGTCGATGGTGAAATCGCGCTGATCGAGCACGGTGCTCGAGAAGGTGATGATGGTCACGGTCTCGTTGGCATGGAAGTGGGTGAACTGGCCGGTCAGCGACGTGTCCGTGCCGGTCAGCGCGTTCAACGCGGTCTGAAGCGACGACAGCCGATCGCCCGCCATCGAGCCTGACAGGTCGAGCACGAAGATGGCCGAAGCCGGCTTTCGGAACTCGTCGAGGTAGGTCGAGATGAGCGCGTCGATGGTGTCGAGCTGCGAGGGATACGGCAGCTCGATGAGCGTCGTTGTCGGGAACCGGGAATCGAGCGGGACACCGGGCACGGCCGGGCGGCGTGCCGTGTCGGTCATGATCCGCTTCTGCACGTCGGGTGACCGCAGGTAAGCGACGACCTTGTCGTACGCGGTCTTCTTGGCGGCATTGAGCAGGATCATCGGGTAGTCCGCGGTCACGATGCCCTCGGCGGGATAGATGATGTCGAGCTGCTCCTTGAGCTGGCCGCCGGCATTCAGGCCCATCAGCACCGATTCGTAGTTGATGATGCCGTCGACCGTGCCCTGCTCGCGGACGTAGGTATCGGCGAGGAAGCCGGAGCTGCCGGCGGTGACCGTCTGGCCCTTGAAGAAGCCCTTCATCGCATCGCTGTCGATGGTTCCCGCGTCGATGGCGTCAGAGCTCCCCGACAGAGCCGAGGCGACCCCGATGAGCGCCGTGAGGCCGCTGTTGGAAGCGGCCGGGTTGGTCATCGCGAAATGGAACGAACCGTCCGCCGCGTGCGATTCGATGTCCTTCCAGGACACGTTGGGGTTACCCGCCCAGCCGAACGACTGCGCGACGGACTGCTTCACGCCGATGACCACCGGACTGAGCATGATCTGGTTCGAGGCCACGATCCGGCTCGCCGCGGCCGGCAGCAACGACAGGTATTTGGCGTTGGCGAACCAAGCCACGTCCGCGTCAGCGCCGCCGGCGATGCTGTCCGCGCCCTCGAGCGTGCCGATGTAGGTCGGCACGAGCTTGACTCCCGTCGCGGCCTGGATGTCGGGCAGCATCGGCTCGAGATCCTTGAGTTCCGAACCGGCCAGGACGCTCAGCGTGTTCTCGGGGCTCGGCGCGCTGCTGCCGCAGGCCGACACGAGCGAGATGAGCGCGACCCCGAACAGGATCGCGGCAAGTCGGCCGACCGGCGTGGCTCGGGTCACGGCTGGCTGGATGCTCCCGACGCGTCGGGCGTCGCCTCGTCCTGCTCGCGCGCGCGGGCCCGGTCGAGGTACGCCTGCGACTTGGTGATCTCGGTCGACAGGGCGTTGATGGTCGTCGACATGTTGTCGAGCGCCTTGACCTTGAAGGTGTCGATCTCATCCATCGTCGCGTAGATGTTGTCGAACGACTTCTGGAGCTTGGAGACGTCGATGGTCGCCGATGCGGCTTGCTCGCCGATCTGGCTCGACTGCTGGCGCAGCATCTCCGAGGTCGACTCGATGAGGTTGCCGGTCGTCGTGTTGAGCGCGGTGATCTGGTCGAGGACGAGCTTCTGATCGCCAAGCGCCTGGGCCACGATGATGGCCGTCCGGAGCGCCGAGACGGTCGTCGTCGTGGCGCGATCGACGCCCTTGATCAGTTCCACGTTGTTGCGCCGGATCAGGTCGAGGGCGAGATAGCCCTGGACGCTGACCGCGAGCTGCGTGAGCAGGTCCTGCACCTTCTGCCGGACGCTGAAGAGGAGATCCTCCTTGAGCACGTTGGCGCGATCCGGGTCGGTCGCCTCGACCGCGGCGATGCGCGCGGTGAGCCCGGCGTCGAGTTGCTGGCCGAGGTAGACGTACTGGCGCAGGCGCCCCATCACGTCCCACAGGTTGGCCTTCTCCTGCTCGATGTCGGCGTTGTCCTTCTGGAGCTCGTCCTGGCCGTGATAGAGCGACTGGATGATGGCGTCGAGCTGTTTCTGGCTCGACTGGTACTTGGCGAAGTAGTTCTCGACCTTGTTGCCGAACGGGATGATGCCGAGCAGCTTGTGGACCGAGAGCAGGTCGCCCTGCTTGGACGGATCGAGATCCTCGACCGTGTGGCGGAGGTTGAGCAGCGACTTGGAAACGTCTCCCGCCTCGGAGATGCCGCCGTTCTGCATGGCCGCGAGGGGCTTGTCGAGCAACCGGTTGGAGACCGCCGCCGAGGCCCGCACGTCGTCATCGCCGAGCGTCTGGATGTCCTTGATCTTGGCCGCGAACGCCGGGTCGTGGATATCGAGCTTGGTGACCGCGTCGAGGTAGGTCGAGACCATGCCGTTGAGCTTGGCCGTCTCGGCCGGGTCGAGCTTGACCGCGCCGATGGCCTGTGTCGGATCGACCGCCGTGACGGCGGCCGGCGGCGAGAGGGTCAGCGTGGCGGTCGTGGTGGTTGTTTCGACGGCCGGGCCCGCGACCGACGTGTCGACGGCCGGCGCGGCGGCGGCCGCAGCGCCTGCCGGCACGGCGGCCGTGGTGGCGTTCCCGAGATCGAGGGACGAATCGGTCATCTTCCGGCCTCTCCTATGGTGTTTCGCTTGGCGAGAGTGTGGGCAGGCTGCCGGCGTACAGCCCTTCGAACTGGGTGATCATCGCCTCCAGTGCCTCGTAGCTGGGCGGGTCGATGACGTCGTTGAGGCTGTCCGGGATGGTCAGGCCGTGGTTCGTCACGAAGGTCGAGAAGGCGGCCGTGTCGGAGGTGCGGAACCCATATTGCGTGGCCAGCGTGCGCATCTCCGGGTCCGTGGCGATGAAGTTCCCGAGGCGCGTCCCATCGGGCGTCAGGCCGACGAAAGTGTGCTTGGAGAAGATCGTCGGCTCGGGATACATCAGGCGCATCTGCGAGGTGATGCCGCCGGTGGTGGAGGCGGCCGCGGCCACGTACTGGGCCTCGTAGATCATCACCAGCGGACTCTTGCCCATGCCCTGCACCAGGTAGTCGTCGAACGGTTCTTCCGTGCTGCTCTCGACGAAACCCTGCTTCAGGAAGAGCGGCGCCGTCTGCTGGACGATGGAGTCGATGTCACCGTTGTTCTGGACGATGTTGTCGCCGTTGACGACGTAGCTGGCGATGGCGAGATACATCGCCGCCGAGTTCGACTTGCGCACGTCGGTCGACGTGATGAGGATGCTCTTGTTGACCGGGTAGGTGGTGTTGCCCGGCAGGTCGATCCAGCGCTTGTCCGACGCGACGAGGGCCATGTACTTGGTCATGTCGAAGCCGAGATAGCCCGGTTGCTGCGTGACCACGCCGGCCTGGGTCAGCAGATCGACGATGGGCTGGAAGGTCGCGATGGCCATCGGCGTGTAGAACGGCACGATCGACGTCGTGCCCGAGTGGTTCAGCGCGATCTCCGCGGCCGATGGGCCGCCGGCCGGAAAGGCGAAGTCCTCGTTGCTGAGATCGGCCGTCGCGATCTGGCGGGAGCCGGCAGTCGCCACGATCACGTCGAAACCGCCACGGTGTAGCGCGGCGACGACCTGCGGATCGCTGAAGAAGGGCTGCTTCTCCGATCCGATGAGGCCGCGCAGCGTGACCGCAGTCGGGCCAAGGTGTTGGCTGACCGATTGGAAGATGGCGAAGCCGACGCCGACGATGAGGATCGCGGCGAGACCGAGCGCAGCCAGACGGCGAGACGGGTTGTTCACGGGTGTCGATTATCAGGCACGGGCGGTTGGTGCACGCTACGACCCGGCGCCGCTCACGGCAAGGGGTCCGTGCGGGGAATCGATCGCGTGGCTCGGGTGCGGCGGGCCGTCGCTCCGCCTGCGAGGGGTCGTGCCCGCGTCCGTCGGGGCGGCTTCGGGTGGACATCGGGCGGTGCGTCTGGCGAGCCGGCCTCCGGCGCCGGGGCGCCGAGCTGCAGGTACGAATCGATCGCCGTCCGCAGCCCGACATCGTGCCGGGCGCGCTCCGAGAGGATCCACTTCTCCTCCAGGACATCGCAGTAAGCCTGGAGCGGGTCGCGATCCGGCCCGATGAGCGGTGTCAACTCGACGATCGTCGGCTCGAGCACCCGCTCCAGCCACCGCTGCGCACCGGCCGCCTCGCTCATCGGCCGCCCTTCGGCGGTTTCGAGCCACGTCGTGTACTCGTGCATGTCGTTGAGCAGCAGTCGCGCCTGGCCCTCGAGCGCCACGAGACCGGTCAGTCGTTGGAGCCGGCGCGAGTGATACGTCCGATTTGTGACCGCGACCTTCATCTTGACCCGCTGGCCGGCCTGGGATGGCTCGAGTTCGATCTCCTCGACCCAGAACCCGAGATCGTTCAGCCGCCGTATGCGCGCCCGGATCGCCTGGCGATCACTGGCCATCAGCTCGTGCGTCGACATCAGTTCGTCCCACAGGGCGAGATACCGGGTACGCACGCCCTTTGCAGCGACGATGGCCTCATCCAGGTCGAGGTCGGTGTCACGGAGCTGCGACATCGCCAGGTCGGCCAAGCCGTAGGCCACGTTCTCGACCAGGATCTCGAGGTCGAGATCGCGCTGGCCGTCGGACAGGCTGGGATGGATCTCGCTCGTCTCGGCATCGACGAGGTAGGCCTGGATCTTGTCGCCGTCACGCTGGAAAAGGGTGTTCGCGAGTGAGCAATCGCCCCAGTAGACGCCGGCGCGATGAAGATCGACCAGCAGCGAGGCCATGCCGTCCATGACGCGATCGCGATACGGACCCGCCGGCAAGCGCGTCAGCAGCCGCCGGTACTGGAGCGAGTGGGCCAGGTACTCGGTCACCAGGATGGCCGAGTCGCGTTCTTCCGCCTCGGCGATGCCGACAGCGCGCACGGCCGGCAGTTCGCGCGTCTCGAGGCGCCGCAGCACGTCGAACTCGCTTCGCCCGACCTCGAGCGGGAGCTCCTTGAGGGCCAGCGTGCCCGACCCGATGGCCAGGAACCTGACCACGTGACGCGATGGGCCCACGTCGAGCTCGCGGAAGGGGAGGGATGCCACGGGCCACGCCTCGAGCGGCTTCTCCCACGGCAGATCGATCAGTTCGGAGGTCGGTTGTCTCAGGCGGAGGTGCGGGAAGGACACGCATCATCGTCCCACGCCGCGCCGCGCCGCGCGACCGATCGCCGAACGAACCCGGTCGGAACGACCGCCAGGGCCGGGGCTGATGCATGATGAAACGAGCGGTATTCGATGGCTGCACCATTCGGGGAGGAGCTGAGCATGGACACCGCGAAGCGCCACGCGAGCGATCGCGCACCGGTCGCGCGGGCGGCCCTGCGCAAGGCGCGTTCGCGGCGCAGCCGGGTCTAGCGCGCGATGCCCGATCGTGCCAGCGGGATGGTCGTGGCGGTCTATGGCACGCTCCGGCGCGGCGAGCGCAACCATCATCTGCTGGCCGGCGCCGACTGGCTCGGCACGGGGTACACGGTGGGCACCATCCACGACGTGCCCGGGCAGAGGCATCGCTCGTTCGCGTACCCGGCGCTCGTCCCGGAGCCTGCCGGTACCGTCCTCATCGAGCTGTACCGAATCGTCGATGACGCGATGCTCAAGGCGCTCGACGCACTGGAAAGCTACGACCCCGATGACGAGGCGCACTCGCTCTACGTGCGCCGCGCCGTCGCCGTCCTCGATGGTCCGGTCGTATCAGCCGAGATCTACTACTACCACGGCCCGGCTGAGGATCTTGGCGAACGGATCGCCGGCGGTGACTGGGTGACGTACCACGCGCGCCGTCATCACGATCCGCTCGACCGTCCAGCCACCCATCATATATTTCGCCCGGCCCCGCCACGGGCTTCATCGCCAGGAGGTCTCACGGTGGACTGGTCACTCGAGCTCATCGTCGTCCCCGTCTCGGACGTGGGTCGCGCCAAGGCGTTCTACGTCGACAGGGTCGGCTTCGACGTGCTGGTCGACCACAGCGCTGGCGAAGACTTCCGCGTCGTCCAGTTGGTGCCGCCAGGTTCGGCGTGCGCCATCGCTCTGATGCGCCAGTCCGAGATGGCGCCGGGCTCCCTGCATGGTATGCATCTCATCGTCTCAGACCTCGACGCGGCTCGCGCCCAGCTGGTCGAGCGAGGCGTCGACGCCAGCGAGCCGTTCCACTTCGACGCCGGCGGCCAGCAGCCCGGCCCCGATCCGCAGCGCCAGAGCTACAACTCATTCCTGTCGTTCCACGACCCCGATGGCAACACGTGGCTCGTCCAGGAGGTCAAGCGAACCGGCCAGGCGAACTGAACCGGCTCGATGGCCGTTCGGGTTCCTAGGTCGGTGACAGATCCCGGTCCTGCATCTCCCAGGTGTGGTCGAGCACGTGGTATGCCGTGTGACGGAGCAGGTACGGGATCGTCCAGTTGCCGAGCGGCTTGCCCTCCGCGTACCACGCACGCATCGCCTCGACGAAGCGGTCGCGGTGCTGGGCGAGCGCGCTTGGCGTCAGCAGATCCTGCCATTCGGACTTCGCCTTCACGCGCTTCGAGAAGTCCCCACCCTCGGTCGCAAGGACATGCCGGACGATCACGTCGCGGGAGCGGCCGCCGCCGCGGACACCCGGCCGAAGCTCGGCCGAAACGCGGGCAGCCGTCTCATCGAACTCGGCCCACGCGGCGCGCAGCAGCCGCACCTGCCGGTCGAAGGTCGGCGCGTCGAACGGCCCGCGGTCGAGCGGTGATGGTGCGAACGAGATACCCCAGAAATCGGTCGAGCCGACCCCCGGGTACCGGCCGATGATGTCGAGGTCGGTCTGGCTCGCCAGCTCCGCCTCCAGCCCGACGCGCTTCGCGACCGGGGCGTAGCGCGGCACGTAGCGGGCGAGCTTCTCGACTGCCTCGTCCTCCGTCTTGCCGCCGCGTTCGAAACCCGGCCAGTCCGCGGCGACCGCTACCCACCGCTTGCCCCTCGTGGGCTGTTCGACGAGCACGCGCAGCTGGGATGTCATCGGCTCATCGTACCGGCGGCTCGGGAAGGACCGTCCGTCGACTGGCGCCAGCAGCCTACCCAAGTATCTCGATCGGCGAGGAAGTTGCCGGCACGCCTAGTCCGACCGGGCACGCGACGCCCGTTCCGAGATCGGGGCAGTAGCCGTTCGGGTTCTTGGACAGGTACTGCTGGTGGTAGGGCTCGGCGTAGTAGAAGGGGCCGGCGTCGGCGATCTCGGTCGTGATGGGGCCGTAACCGGCGGCCGTCAGTTCCTTCTGATAGGCATCGCATGACAGCTCGGCGATCCGGCGCTGCTCGGGATCCGCGGTATAGATCGCCGAGCGGTACTGCGTGCCCTGGTCATTGCCCTGGCGCATGCCCTGGGTCGGGTCGTGGTGCTCCCAGAAGACCTTGAGCAGCTGCTCGTATGTGACCACGCTCGGGTCGAACGCGACCAGCACCACCTCCGCGTGGCCGGTCTTGCCGCTGCACGCTTCCTCGTAGGTCGCGTTCGGGGTGTAGCCACCCGAGTACCCGACCGCCGTCGAGTAGACGCCGGGGATCGACCAGAAATCCTTCTCAGCGCCCCAGAAGCAGCCCATCCCGAAGATGGCGGTCTTGATGCCAGCCGGCCACGGCGGAGCGATGGGGTGGCCGTTGACGTGGTGGCGCTCTGGGATGCGCATCGGCTCGCTGCGGCCGGGGAGCGCTTCAGCGGGGGAGGGCATGGTCGTGGGGCGGCGGAAGAGGAACATGGCGTGACTCTACGCGCGGAATGTGACATCCGGGTGTCGACAGGGCTGGTACCTTGACGCATCGCGCTCAAGCCCATCGACCGCCCAGCCCAAGGAGCCGAGATGCGCCCCTTCATCGTCGCCCTTTCGATCGTCATGTCAGTCGTGTTGACCGTCGCGTCCCTGGTGTCGGCGACCGGCGGTGGCGGATGGACCCATCTCGGTCACGGAAGCACGGCAACGACCCCGGCCCTCAACGGTTCGGTCCTCGCCTTCGATACCAGTGACCCGATGCAGACCTACGTCGGTGGCTCGTTCACCAACGCCGGCGGCAACGCCAACGCCGACGACATCGCCGTCTGGGACGGCACCAACTGGAGCGCGCTTGGTTCGAACCCGATCGCCAGCGGCGCCGTCCAGGCGATCGCCGTCCACGATGGCAAGGTCTACGTCGGCGGAACCTTCACCAACGCTGGTGGCAACGCCGATGCCGACTACGTGGCCGTCTGGAACGGTTCGAGCTGGGGCACCGCTTGCAACTCGACCGGGGCGGCGGTGAGCCAGAACGTGGATGCGCTCCAGATCATCGGCAACACGTTGTACGTCGGCGGCGCATTCCAGAACGGCGCCGGCAACGCGGCGGCCGACTACCTGATGGCCTGCGACCTGACGACCGGGGCGGCGAGCCCCGTGGTCTCCACGGACGGCTACATCACCGGCACGGTCTACGCGCTCACGGCCGACTCGAGCGGCAACCTGTACGCGGGCGGGGCGTTCGTGGACATGGATCACATCACGATCGCCGACCACATCGCGATGATGGATACCACTGGGACCTGGCATGCCATGGGCTCAGGTCCGGCATCGTGTGGATGCGCCATCCCGGACGACGTCCGGTCGCTCGCTTCCGACGGGACGAATGTCTACGTCGGAGCGGATTCGGACAACATCGCCGGGCTCGCACAGGCGGACCGCGTCGCCAAGTGGAACGGTTCGAACTGGAGCGCGATGGGCTCGGCCACCGGCGGCGCCGATGGCTGGTTCCCGCACGCACAGTCGACGTCGACCACCATCTACTCACTGGCAACGGCCGGCTCGCTCGTCTTCGCCGGCGGCTCCTTCATCAATGCCAACGGCGATGCCACGGCCGACAACGTGGCCTACTTCGACGGCTCGAACTGGCACGCGCTGGGTTCCGACGGCGCCGGCGGCGGCCCGTGGGTGGGCACGACGCGGGCGTTGGCCACGTCCTTCGGGAGACTCTACGGCGGTGGCAATTTCACCGAGGCCGGCGGCGACACGATGGCGGAATTCGCCGCCCAGTTCGACTATGTCCAGCCGGACAACCGGATCGGAACCGCCGCCGGTGGCCCGTTCGTCGGTGACAACGTCTACAACAGCACCGGGACAGGCCAATCGAAGACGCTCTCGGTGCACCGCGGCCATACCGGCACGCTGTACGTGAGCATCCAGAACGATGGGCTGCGGTCAGGGACGGCCACGGTCCACGGCACCGGATCGGCCAGCGGGTTCACGGTCAAGTACTTCAACGGCGCCACCGACGTGACGGCCGCTGTGAAAGCCGGGACGTATTCCGCCGGGTCGATCCCGCCCAACTCGACCATCGTGCTCAAGATGACCATCAAGCTGTCCGGCTCGAGCGCCGCCAAGGGGACCTTCAAGGTCACCACGTCATTCGGATCGGGCTTCCCAGAAGACACCGTCAAGGCGCTCGTCAAGGCGACCTGAGGCCTCGCGAGCTCAGCCTGTATCGAACATCCGTTCTATTCCGACGGGAACTCCCATGACCGTGGACGCTTCAGGGCGGCCCACTCGTCGTGGAGGATCGACATCAGATGGATGTCGATGTACGCGCCCCGACGGAACGCGGCGTGCCGTCGGATGCCCTCGAGCACGAACCCGCACTTCTCGTAGGAGCGTTGCGCGCGCTTGTTGAAGTCGTAGACGTCGAGCCAGATCCGCTCCATTCGGAGATTCCCGAAACCGAAGTCAACGAGCGCGTTCAGCGCGTCGGAGCCGAACCCCTGGCTCCACTGCGACTTCTCACCGATGGTGATGCCGAGGCCGGCGTTTCCGTCGGTGGTGTCCACGTCGAAGAGGCCGATGACACCGATCGGCTGGTCGTCTTCGAGGCGGCAGATGACGAAGTGGTAGGCGTCGTGACCCTGGTGTTCGAGCATCCGCTCGAACCACTTCTCCTCCGCGGCGAGGCTGAAGGGCGCGCGCGTCGAAAGGAAGGTGCTCGTTTCGCTGTCGTTGAGCCAGTCGACGAACATCGGCAGGTCGGTCCGCTCCGAAGCCCGCAACCAGACGCGCTCACCGCGGATGATCGGCGCTGGACGGCTCGTGCTCATGAGGCGGGCAGTGTACGGCGCCGCGCCGGCCGCGGGCTGGGTATCATTCGCCAATGTCCGCCACCGGCCTGTCGGCCGACCCGAAGGAGTACCGCGCTCGGCTCGACGAGCAATCCGACGATGCCATCGACGCGTACACGGCCGAGCTGCTGCGCGATCTCTCCATCCGCGTCGGCGTCATCCGCGTTCTGGGCGAGTTCATGAAGGCGACCCGCCTCAACGAGCGGGAGCTGGAGCGATGTTTCGCGGCCGGGGGAGGGGCACCCGCGACGCTCGGCCGGACCGCCGACGGCCACCTGATGCTGCCCGCCATCTCGCTCCACTTCCTGATCCCCGGCGTGCGCAGCGAGACGCCCGACGGGCGCAAACGCCTGACCGATTACCTGGTCGACAGCTTCAACGAGATAGTCTTCCTCTGAGCCGGGTCGGGCCGTGAGCACCGCCGGCCTGGCTGCTCGCCTGCCGAGGTCGGTCCGCGCCCTGGCCGTCCTTCATCCGTTCCCGTCGCTGCTCAACGCCGCGCTCGTCGCAGTCCTCGTCATCGTCGCGGGCGGCAGCGCCACGATGGCGGTGACACTCGGGGTGGCGATGCTCGGCTTCCAGATATCGATCGGATCCGTCAACGACCTGGTGGACGAGGCTGTCGATGCTCGGGCCAAACCCCACAAGCCGATCCCGGCCGGGCTGGTCACGCGACGGACGGCGGCCGCATTCGCCATCGCTGGCGGCATGGCGGGGACCGGTCTCTCAGCCGTCTACGGGCCGATCATCCTGGCGTTGGGTCTCGGCATGTACGGGTGCGGGCTGGCCTACGACCTGTTCCTCAAACCGACCGTGTTCGCCGCATTGTGCTGGGCGGTCGCCTTCCCGCTGCTGCCTCTCTACGCGTGGATTGCCGCGACGGGGGACTTCCCCCCGCACGCGACGCTCCTCCTGCCCGTGGCTGCGTTGGCCGGACCGACCCTCCAACTGGCGAACGGCATCGTCGATCTCGAACGGGACCAGGCCGCCGGCCTGGCCGGGCCGGTGGTCCGCCTCGGGCGAACGAGGACCCTGGCGCTCCTCATCTTGCTAGAGCTCGTCATCCACGGTTTTGCATGGGCGACGCTCGTCGCCGAGGGCGGGGTGCCCGGCATCTCGTTCGTGGCCGTGGGAGCGGCGAGCGCTTGCGCCGCTTTCGGGCTGTGGCTCTCGGCCGCGCAGCAGCCCGACCTGCGGGAACGTGGTTGGCAGGCCCAGGCGACGGCGATCGTCCTGCTCGGCGCTGGCTGGCTGATGGCCGCCTAGGAGCGAGGCTCAGTGGCGCGGGCGTCCGCCGCTCTCGACGATCCGAACCTGGGCGATGGCATTCTCGAGCCGGATCTTGGCGATGGTCAGGTACTTCGCCAGGTTCTGGCGGTCGGTCGTCTCGATCTCGGACATCGCGCCGTCCGACTGGAGCACCGCCGACAGCTCGTCGAGCGCGACCGCCAGGTGGGCCTTGGCGGAGACGAGCGAATCGTCGCGTACCGGTCGGCCGTCGCCGGACGACGCGAGTTGCGGCTCGACTGGTTCAGACGCCACATCCGCGGCCGCGTCCACCGTGTCGCCGACTGTCGCCGTTCGTGGCCGGCCCTCGATCTTCTCGCGCAACTTGATGAGCGTCAGTTCTCCGCGCGCCACCTGCTCGGCCAGCCGACGTCGCTTCTTGGGGTCGAGGACCTTCATCAATTCGTAGGCGTGGGACAACGTGTCTTTGCGCAAAGACACCAGCTGCTTGATCTCGGCAGGGGCATCGGCGAGGCGCAGCCGGTTCTCGATGTAGCCCTTGTCCTTGCCGAGCTTCTGGGCCAAACGGCGAAGGCTGTAGCCGTGGTCGTTCGTCATCCGCTCGTACATGATCGCTTCGTCGAGCGGTGACAGATCCTCGCGCTGCAGGTTCTCGATGAGCGCGATCTCGAGCGCCGTGTCGTCATCGATCTGCTCGATGAGCGCCGGGATCTCAGCGAGGCCGGCGATGCGCGCAGCGCGCCAGCGGCGCTCGCCCGCGACCAGTTGGTAGCGTCCGTCCTCGGCCGGCCGCACCAGGATGGGCTGGAGGACGCCATGCTCGACGATCGACGCTGCCAGCTCCGCAAGCGTTGCCTCGTCGAAGGTGAGGCGCGGTTGCTGCGGGTTGGCCGAGATGAGATCGAGTGGAACGTTGCGGACGCCATGGACGGCGGTCGCGCTGTTGGGCGTCAGGAAACTGATGATGGTGGGGGAGAGCTCTCGCTCCTCGGACAGCCGCTCCGCCGCGCGCATCCGGAAGTCCGGCCTAACCAAGCTCGATGACCTCGCGGGCGAGTCCGCGATAGACGCGCGCCGCCTCGGAGTTCGTGGCGTACTCGGTGACCGGCCGACCGACCAGCGGTGCCTCGCCCAACCGGACGGTCTGCTTGACCATGTTCTGGAAGATGTGGTGGTCGCCCATCGACTTCAACTCCTCGAGCATGTCGCGCCCGAGCAGTGTGCGCCCATCGAAGAAAGTGGGCAACAGGCCGAGGATCCGCAGGTCGGGATTGAGGCCCCGGCTACGGACCTGGTCGATGACATTGACCAGGGCGTTGAAACCCTTGAGCGCGTAGTACTGCGTCTGGACCGGGATGATGACGCTGTCGGCCGCGACCAGCGCGTTGATGGTCAAGAGTCCGAGCGTCGGCGGGCAGTCGATGAGGATGAAGTCGTAGTTCTCGTGCGCCCAACCCTGGAGCGCCTCGCGCAGCGCGTACTCGCGACCGATGGCACTGAACAGCGTGTTCTCGGTGGCCGACAGGTCGATGTCCGACGGAGCAACGTCGATCCCGACGGTCTGGGTCGGCACGATCACGTCACGAATCGTCACGCCGGGTTCGATGAGCACGTTGGCGATGGAGCGCTCGATGGTCCGCGGATTGAGTCCCAGGCCGACGGTCAGGTTAGCCTGCGCATCCATGTCGACGCACAGCAACCGATTCCCGTTCTCGGCAAGTGAGCCCGCGAGGTTGATCGCGGTCGTGGTCTTGCCGACGCCGCCCTTCTGATTGGCGATGGCGATGACTCGTGACAATGCGTCCTCCGTGACCGACGCGTCGAAAGCGCCGGGATTGAATCTAACCCAGGATGGCCGTTCTGCCTCCGGCGGGTTATCCACAAAACTGTTGGTTCATCCACCGAATCCGTGGATATCTCGGGACCGCGTGTCGGCCCCGGGGCGCGCGGTACGATACGTCGGCTCCGGACTCCTGCGACGTCCGTGGCCAGGAGGATGGGATTGACGACGAACCGCGACCAGATGGATCGGCTGGCAGCGATGCGCGCCGAATCGCGACTCGGCGGTGGCGTCGAGCGCATCGAGCAACAGCACGCGCGCGGCAAGCTGACCGCCCGTGAGCGTTTGGAACTGCTCCTCGACGACGGATCCTTCGTCGAGTTCGACCCGTTCGTGACGCACCGTGCCACCGACTTCGGGCTCGGCGAGCAGCGCATCCTGGGCGACGGCGTCGTGACCGGCCACGGCACCATCGACGGCCGTCTCGCCTTCGTCTTCAGCCAGGACTTTACGGTCTTCGGCGGATCCCTGTCTGAGACGCACGCCGAGAAGATCTGCAAGGTCATGGACCTGGCGATGAAGGTCGGCGCGCCCATCATCGGGCTCAACGACTCGGGTGGCGCGCGCATCCAGGAGGGCGTCGTCTCACTCGGCGGCTACGCCGACATCTTCCTGCGGAACACGCGCGCGTCCGGTGTCGTACCGCAGCTGTCGCTGGTCATGGGCCCGTGCGCGGGTGGTGCGGTCTACTCGCCGGCCATCACGGACATCACCATCATGGTCGAGGGCACGAGCTACATGTTCGTAACGGGACCCGATGTGGTTCGCGCCGTCACCCACGAGGATGTCGATCGCGAGCGACTGGGTGGCGCGGTGACGCACACCACGGTCAGCGGCGTGGCGCATCTGGCCGCTGACGACGAACCGAGTGCCATCGCCATGGCGCGGAGGGTGCTCGGCTACCTGCCGCAGAACAACCTGTCGGATCCGCCACGGTCGCCGACCGCCGATCCGCCCGGCCGGATGGACGCCGCCCTTGATTCGCTCATCCCCGATGAGCCGTCGCAGCCCTACGACATGCACGACGTCATCACGCGGATCGTGGACGACGGCGAGTTCCTTGAGATCCAGCCGGGTTGGGCAGCGAACGTCCTCGTCGGTTTCGGTCGGTTCGATGGCCGCAGCACCGGCATCATCGCCCAGCAACCGGCGGTCCTTGCGGGTGCGCTCGATATCGACGCCTCGGATAAGGCGGCGCGGTTCGTGCGCATGTGCGATGCGTTCAACGTGCCGTTGCTCACCCTGGTTGATGTGCCGGGTTTCCTGCCCGGCGTCACCCAGGAGCATGGCGGGATCATCCGCCACGGAGCGAAGCTCCTCTACGCCTACGCTGAGGCGACTGTCCCGAAGGTCACCGTCATCACCCGCAAGGCCTACGGCGGCGCCTACGACGTCATGAGCAGCAGGCATATCGGCGGTGATGTCAACCTCGCCTGGCCGACGGCCCGCATCGCGGTGATGGGCGTGGAGGGCGCCGTCAACATCGTCTTCCGCGACCGGATCGCCAAAGCCACCGACCCGGACGCGGAACGCGTCAAGCTCAACGCCGAATACGAGGAACAGTTCGCCCACCCGTACATCGCGGCAGCGCGGGGATTCGTTGACGACGTGATCCTGCCCTCCGAGACACGCCCGCGGGTCATCTCCGCACTGACCATGCTGGACGGGAAGCGTGAGCGTAACCCGGCCAAGAAGCACGGCAACATCCCGCTCTGATGGTGTCTTTGCGCAAAGACACCCAGGCCCGGCGAACGAACCCGCCGTTCCGCCGCGTCCTCATCGCTAACCGTGGCGAGATCGCGTTGCGCATCATGCGGGCCTGTCGCGAGCTGGGGATGGAGTCGGTTGCGGTCTACAGCGACGCCGATGCGACGGCTCGCCACGTCCGGGCCGCCGACGCGGCGGTCCGCATCGGCCCGGCGCCGGCAGGGGAGAGCTACCTGCGGGGCGACGTCATCATCGCCGCAGCCGTGGAGACGGGCGCCGAGGCCATCCACCCCGGCTATGGATTCCTCTCCGAGCAGAGCGACTTCGCCCACGCATGTGAAGCGGCCGGCATCGTCTTCGTCGGGCCGACGCCGCGGACCCTGGCGTCACTCGGCGACAAGGTGGCGGCTCGTCGATCGGCGAGGGCGGTTGGCGTACCCATCGTGCCCGGCATGTTCAAGCCACTGCCGGCGGACGGCGCCGCTGCCCTGCCGCTGATGGCCGCTGAGGCGGCGAGGATCGGTTGGCCGCTGATGGTCAAGGCGTCGGCCGGCGGCGGTGGCCGCGGCATGCGCCGCGTCGACCGCGAAGCCGACCTGCCGATGGCCGTGGCCGCGGCGTCGCGCGAGGCGAAAGCGGCGTTCGGCGACGGTTCCGTCTACCTCGAGCGGCTCATCGAGGGCGCCCGCCACGTGGAGGTGCAGCTCCTTGGCGATTCTGCCGGCAAGGTCGTGGCGATCGGCGAGCGGGACTGTTCCGTCCAGCGCCGCAACCAGAAGCTCGTCGAGGAGGCGCCCGCCCCCGGCTTATCCACCGAGCAGCGACGCCATCTGCACGGGCTGGCGGTCACCATCGCGGGCACGGTCGGGCTGCGGAACGCCGCGACGGCCGAGTTCCTGCTGACACCGGCTGGCGAGTTCTTCTTCCTCGAAGTCAACGCCCGTCTCCAGGTCGAGCACGGGGTCACGGAGCTTGTCACGGGCCTCGACCTGGTCAAGGAACAGTTCCGCATCGCAGCCGGTGAGCCGCTCTCCGCGGCCGTCTTGGCGGCCGCGGACGCGTCCTCCCGGCCGGCCCGCCACGCCATCGAGGTGCGCATCTCGGCCGAGGATCCGTCGCGCGACTTCGCGCCGGTGCCGGGGACGGTCACCCACTGGCGCGAACCCGGTGGGCCGGGGGTCCGCATCGATGGCTGGGTCGAGGAGGGGACCCGTGTCGGCCCCGACTACGACCCTCTGATGGCCAAGTTGCTGGTCGTCGCCGATGACCGACCGGCCGCCATCGCCCGACTGCGGCGGGCGCTCGATGAGTTCGAGATCGGCGGCCTTCAGACGACCCTGCCGTTCCACCACTGGCTTGCCGACCTGCCCGACTTCGTCGACGCCCACCTCCGCACCGACCTCGTTGCCCGGAGCTGGGAGCCGCTGCCGCTCCGGAGGATCGCCGCCGGGCACGCGGCCCACGCGGTCGCCGCGCACCTGCTGGACGCCACGGGGGGAAGCTCGGCCGCTCATACCATGGGTGCCAGGCCGGCCACGGCGGCTACAATGACCACGGGATCGGGCTGGCATGCCGCGGCGCTTCGCGAAGGCACGGAGCGATGGCCGTGACCGATCCCGGG
The DNA here is from genome assembly GCA_003169735.1 of Chloroflexota bacterium. Lineage (GTDB taxonomy): Bacteria > Chloroflexota > Limnocylindria > Limnocylindrales > CSP1-4 > Palsa-1032. The sequence continues at coordinate 18,033 of PNAP01000010.1, forward strand.
ACGCTGCGTCTGACAGTGGCCGGTCCGGAGCCGATCGTCATCGAGCTGGACGCGGCGCTGCCAGACGGCACCGTGGCCACCCGCGAACTCGCCGTCTCTCCCGCCGACCGTGCCACCGGGATCCGGCGTTTCGAGGCGGTCGTCGATGGGTGGGTCTTCGAGGTCACCGCCGAGGACGCTCGGCGGGCCGCCCTGCGTGAACGTGCCGGCCGTGGCGTCCGCCAGGGCGGCCCGAATGTCCGGACCGCGCTCCTGGCTCGCATCCCCGGGCGCGTCGTTCGGGTCTGGGTGGCGCCTGGTGATCGCGTCGAGGCAGGCCAGCGCCTCGTGGCCGTCGAGGCCATGAAGATGGAGAACGAGATCCGATCGCCGCGTGCCGGCACCGTTCGGTCTGTCGCGGCGACCATCGGCCAGACGGTCGACCTCGGAGACGAGCTGGCGGTCATCGACTGAGCGACCGCGCGGACCGTATGCTCTGCACGATGAGCGAGCCCGAAAAGCGCCATCCGGCACCGGACCCCGGCCGCGACCGCTGGCGCGCGACCACGCGTCAGCGCGCCCTCGGCGAGGGAGAGCGCCGCCCGAGGTTCGTCACGACGAGCGACATCGAGATCGCCGACCTCTACACGCCAGCCGACACCGCTGGTTTGGACGAGGACCGTGACCTTGGGCGGCCAGGCGAGTTCCCATTCACTCGCGGCGTCCAGCCCACCATGTACCGGGGACGCCTCTGGACGATGCGCCAGTACGCCGGCTTCTCCACGGCGGCCGACACCAACGAGCGATTCCGGTACCTGCTGGAGCAGGGTCAGACCGGCCTGTCGGTCGCCTTCGACCTGCCGACGCAGATGGGCTACGACCCCGATGCCACGGAGGCGCTTGGCGAGGTCGGCCGCGTGGGCGTCCCGATCGCGACGCTGGAGGACATGGAGACGCTCCTCGACGGTCTGCCGCTGGGCGACGTCACCACCTCGATGACCATCAACGCCACGGCCGCCATCCTGCTCGCGTTCTATGTGGCGGTGGCCGACGAGCGCGGCGTCCCGCGCGACAAGCTCGGTGGCACGGTCCAGAACGACATCCTCAAGGAGTACATCGCGCGGGGGACGTACATCTACCCGGCGACCGCCTCGATGCGGCTGGTCACCGACATCTTCGCCTTCTGTGCCACGGAGCTGCCGCGCTGGAACACCATCTCGATCAGCGGCTACCACATGCGCGAGGCCGGTGCGACGGCCGCACAGGAGCTAGCCTTCACGCTCGCCGACGCCATCGCCTATGTCGAGGGCGCAGTCGCTCGCGGTCTCGATGTCGACGACTTCGGCAGTCGGCTGAGCTTCTTCTTCGCCGCCTGGAGCGAGCTGTTCGAGGAAGTGGCCAAGTTCCGCGCCGCGCGACGGATGTGGGCGCGCATCATGCGCGACCGTTTCGGGGCGACCAACCCCAAGTCGATGATGTGCCGCTTCCACGTCCAGACCGCGGGTTCCAGCCTGACCGCGCAGGCGGTCGACAACAACGTGGTGCGGACGACCGTGCAGGCGCTCTCCGCGGTGCTGGGTGGAGCACAGAGCCTGCACACGAATGCTCGCGACGAGGCGCTCGCACTGCCGACCGAGCACTCAGCCCGGCTGGCCCTGCGGACCCAGCAGATCCTCGCCTACGAGAGCGGTGTGACCGAGACGCCCGACCCGCTCGCGGGCAGCTATTACGTGGAGACGCTCACCGATCAGCTCGAGGCCGCCGCGCAGGACTACCTCGACGAGATCGACCGGATGGGGGGCGCGCTCGCCGCCATCGCCTCGGGGTACCAGCAGCGGCAGATCCAGGAAGCCGCCTATCGCACGCAGCGCGAGATCGAGGCCGGCGAGAAGGTCGTCGTCGGCGTCAATCGCTACGTGGACGAGCCCGTCGCGGGTCCACCACTCCAGCGCATCGATCCGGAAGGGGAGCGGGCCCAGGTCGCCAGGGTTCGCCGCGTGCGCGCCGAGCGCGACGCCGTCGCCTGGGCGGCCGCGATGGAGCGCGTCGGGGCGACCGCTCGTGGCACGGACAACCTCCTGCCGGCGCTCATCGACGCGGTCAAGGCGCACGCCACGCTTGGCGAGATGAGTGACTGCCTGCGCAGCGTCTGGGGAGAGCACCGGGAGTTGCTGACGGTCTGATGGAAAGAGAACAGTTGTTCGATAAGCTTCGACCCATGACCGACTTCACGCGCGTCCACCACGTCGCCGTCGTCGTCGGCTCGATGGACGAGGCGCTCGGTTTCTGGCGGGACACGCTCGGGCTGCCGGTGGAACTCGTGCTGCCCATCGAGTCCGATGGCGTGCGGATCGGCTTCCTGCCCATCGGCGAGAGCAAGATCGAGCTGGTCGAACCGACCGACCCGCTGACCGGCGTCGCCCGCTTCCTCGATGCGCGCGGCGAGGGATTCCACCACGTCTGCCTGGAGGTGCCCGATCTCGCGGCCGCGCTCGGTCGGCTCGCGGCCGCTGGGACGCGGCTCATCGATGCCGAGCCGCGTCGCGGAGCCGAGGGGCCGGTCGCCTTCGTCCACCCCTCGAGCTGCAATGGCGTGCTGGTCGAGCTCATCGAGGCTCCGGGCGGGCCGGCCTGGGCCACGCTGGACTACTGACGAGGACGCCCATGGGCGCGCTGCCGACGGGGACGGTCACCTTCCTCTTCACCGACATCGAGGGTTCGACAGCGCTCGGGCTGCGCCTCGGCGACGCGTTCGGGGCGGTCATCGACCGGCATCACGCGTTGATGCGGGCGGCCATCGACGCTGCCGGTGGAACGACGGTCTCGACGGAGGGGGATGCCTTCTTCGCCGTCTTCACGAGTGCCGGTGATGCCGTGCGGTCTGCTGCCGCGGCACAACGCGCTATCGCGGCCGAGCCCTGGCAGAGCGACACGACACTTCGCGTGCGGATGGGCATCCACACGGGCGTGGGTCGGCTGGGTGGCGATTCCTACGCCGGATCGGACGTCAACCGCGCGGCGCGGGTCGCCGCTGCCGGTCACGGTGGCCAGGTACTCCTCTCCGAGGCGACGCGTGCCCTCGTCACGGCCGACCTGCCCGCCGGCGTCGCGCTGCGTGACCTCGGGGAGCATCGACTCAAGGATCTGCCGACGGCGGAGCGCATCTACCAGCTCGATATCGACGGGCTGACGGCCGACTTCCCGCCGCTGCGCGCGGCCGGACTCGGGAACCTGCCCGACCCCGTGACCAGCTTCGTTGGTCGCGAGGCGGAGATCGCGGCCGTCGCGGCGCTCCTGGAACGCGCGCGCCTGGTGACGCTCACCGGGCCGGGCGGCACGGGCAAGACGCGCCTCTCGATCGAGGTCGCGCGGAGCATCGGCGGCCGCTTCCCCGACGGCGCCTGGTTCGTGGCGCTCGATGCGGTCGTGGATCCGGCCCTCGTCCTGCCCGCCATCGCGACCGTCCTGGGTGTGCCCGAGGAAGCCGGTCGCAGCGTGGAGACGGCGCTCGTGGCGCACCTGGCAACGCGGCGCCTGCTCATCGTCCTCGACAACTTCGAGCAGGTCGTGGAGGCGGCCGGAGCCATCGGTCGGCTCGCTGCGGCGGGACCGGACGTCCGCATCCTCGTCAGCAGCCGCGAGATCCTGCGGCTCGCGGGCGAGCAGGGCTACCCGGTCCCGCCGCTCGAGAGCGATCCGGCCGAGCAGCTCTTCCTGGAGCGCGCCCGGCTCGTTCGGCCCGACATCAGTATCGACGGCGCGGATCGCGAGGCGATCCGGCTCATCTGCGAGCGGCTGGAACGCCTGCCGCTGGCCATCGAGCTGGCGGCGGCCCGAACGCGCCTCTTCCCGCCGCGCCAACTGTTGACCCGCCTAGATCACCGGTTCGCGACGCTTTCCTCGGACCTCCGCGATCTTCCGTTGCGCCAACGCACGCTGCGCGGCGCCATCGACTGGAGCTACGACCTCCTGCCGCCGCCGGAGCGCACCGTCTTCGCGCGTCTTGCCGTCTTCTCGGGCGGGGCCGACATCGAGGCGATCGAGGCGGTCGTCGACCCGTCGGGCTCGGTCGGCATCGATGCGCTCGATGCGACGGCCTCGCTCACCGAGAAGAGTCTTGTCATCCAACGCGACGACGGACATGGCAACGCCCGGTTCCGGATGCTCGAGACGATCCGCGAGTACGCCAGCGAACGACTCGCCGCCGACCCGGACGTGGCCGAGGTCCACGTGCGCCACGCCGACCACTACCTTCGACTTGCCGAGCGCCTCGAGCCGGAGTTCGCCGGGCAGGACGCAGCCGCGTTCTTCGCCACGCTCGAGACCGAGCACGACAATCTCCGGGCGGCCATCGCCTGGTCCATCGAGAAGGGTCGGCCGGATATCGGGCTGCGAGTCGGCTCGGCGATCTGGCGCTTCTGGCACCAGCGCGGTCACCTTGCCGAGGGCGTCGAGCGGCTGAACGCGCTGCTCGCCGCGGCGGAGTCGGGCGTCACACCCTCGCTCCGTGCCAGGAGCATGGCGGCGCTGGGTGGCATGTATTGGTGGCAGGGCGACTACGAGGCGACCGGTCGCGTGTATCGCGAGGTCCTCGACGCGCGACGCGAGATGGGCGACCCCGCTGGCATCGCCGGGGCCCTCTTCGACCTGAGCTTCGTATCGCTGCGGTCGGGTGACATGGCGGCGGCGACCGAGATGCTCACCGAGAGTGGCGAACTGTTCGGTCAGGTCGGCGACACTGACGGGGTCTTCAAGGTCAACGAGGCGATGGCGGCCGGGGCCCTGATCTCGCACGACTACGAGCGAGCCCTGGTCTTGGAAACGTCGATCGTCGACGAAAATCGCCGGCGCGGACTTGGCTTCAGGCTCGCCGACAGCCTCGGCCTGCTGACCATCGTCACGCTGCGTCTCAACGATCCGGCGGCGGCACGGCGCCACCTGGCGGAATGCATCGCGGTCTACGACCGGATCGGGGACGTCTCGTCAGGCGGCTTCGTGGTGCTGTTCGCAGCGATGCTGGCTGTCGTCGAAGGCCGCCCGGCGGATGCCGCCCGCCTGTGCGGAGCACGAGCGGCGATGCTGGAGTCGAGCGGCCCGACGCTGACGCCCATCGACACGCTGGGGCTCACGGATCCCGAGGAGCAGGCACGCGCCATCCTCGATCCGGCGTCCTTCGATCGAGCCTATGCGGAAGGCAAGACGTGGGATCAGGAAACCATCCGCGCCCAACTCCTGCCCTGAGCGGGATGAGCGGCCCGCGGCGCGACGGTGTCGACGGCCATGTGCCCGGCACCGGCCCGTGGCTCGTCTTCATGCGCTGGGAGGACCTGCTCTTCCTGCATTGGCGCGTCCCCATCGAGGCGCTGCGGCCGCTCATCCCGGACGCGTTCGATATCGAGACGTTCGACGGCTCGGCGTGGCTGGGCGTCGTGCCGTTCCGCATGGCGCACGTCCATCCGCGGTTCCTGCCGCCGGTCGGGATCGTCTCGGACTTCGCCGAGATCAACGTGCGCACCTACGTGCGTTTCGGTGGTCGGCCCGGCGTCTGGTTCCTCAGCCTTGACGCTGACGATCGGCTCGCCTGCGCGTTGGGTCGAAACGCCTTCCGGCTGCCCTATCGCCGGGCGGTCATGTCAGCCGAGGAAGGAAGCGACGGCTGGATCGATTACCGGTCGGACCGCGTCGGCCGGGTCGCGGCCGGCTTCCGGGGTCGTTTCCGTCCGCGCTCCGACGGCCCCGCCCCAGCTGATGAGCTGACCGACTGGCTGACGGTGCGCGATGGCCTCTGGACGGTCGATCGACAAGGCCGACCGCTCTGGGCCGGCATCCGGCATCCAGCCTGGCCGCTCCAGGCCGCCGAGGCAGAGATCTCGGACATCTCGCTGGTGGCGGCTGACGGGGTCTCGGTCGAGGGCCCGCCCGTCCACATGGCCTTCAGTCGTGCGCTCGATGTCGTCGGCTGGCGCCCGGTCAGGCTCGGCTGACGTCGCCTCAGTTCGGGCGGACGCCGATCTCCTGGAGGAGGCGCGGGATGTGGGTGGGCGACTCGGCGACGTGGATGCCGGCGGCTTCGAGGGCGGCGATCTTGCTGGCGGCGCTGCCGCCGCTGCCGCTGATGATGGCGCCGGCGTGGCCCATGCGGCGACCGGGCGGCGCGGTGCGGCCGGCGATGAAGGCGACCATCGGCGTATCGGGGATGTTGGCCGTCTTCCACAGCGCGGAAAGTTCCTCGGCATCGCCGCCGATCTCGCCGATGAGCACGATGGCGCTCGTCTCCGGGTCCGCCTTGAACAGCTCGAGGATGTCGATGAACGTGCTGCCGATGATCGGATCGCCGCCGATCCCGACACACGTCGACTGGCCCATGCCGGCGTCGGTCAACGCCTGGACGACCTCGTAGGTCAGCGTCCCCGAGCGGCTGACGACGCCGATGCGGCCCTCGCGATGGATCGTCGCCGGGATGATGCCGACCTTGGCCCGGCCGGGGGAGGTCGCGCCGGGGCAATTCGGACCGACCAATCGGGCGCCGGCGGCCTGCACGACGGGCATCACCTTGAGCATGTCGAGCGCCGGGATGTGCTCGGTGATGCAGAAGACGGTGGTGATCCCCGCGCCGACAGCTTCCATGATGGCGTCGGGCGCGCCGGCTGCCGGCACGTAGATGACGGTCGTGTTGGCGCCGGTCTCGCGGACGGCCGCCGAGCACGTGTCGAAGACGGGCACCGTGCCGTCGAGTGCCGTCTGACCACCCTTGCCGGGCGTCATGCCGGCCACGATGTTGGTGCCGTAGGCCTGCATCTGCTGAGCGTGGAACGTGCCCTCGCGGCCGGTGATGCCCTGCACGAGCAGCCGCGTCTCGCGCCCGACGAGGATGCTCACGCGGCCGCCTTCGCCGCGGCGACGGCCTTCTCGACCGCATCGTCGAGGCTGCTCGCGGCCTCGATGCCCGGTACGCCGCGAAGGACCTCTGCGGCCAGGTCGGCGTTCGTGCCCACGATGCGCACCACGAGCGGCACGACCCGCTTCTGCTCCGCCCGTGCCTCGACCAGGCCGCGCGCCACTTCGTCGCCGCGCGCGATGCCGCCGAAGATGTTGACGAGGATGGCCTTGACGCTCGGGTCGGAGAGGATGAGACCCATCGCCACCGCGACCTTGTCCGACTTGGCTCCGCCGCCGATATCGAGGAAGTTGGCGGGCTGACCGCCGGCGCGCTTGACGAGGTCCATGGTCGTCATGGCGAGGCCGGCGCCGTTGACCATGCAGCCGATATCGCCTTCGAGTCGGATGAAGCTCAGGCCCTCGTGGCGCGCCTGGACGTCGACCGGGTCTTCCTCGTCCAGGTCGCGCAGGGCTTCGAGGCCGGGATGGCGATCGAGCGCCGAGTCATCGAGCGTGACCTTGGCGTCCAGACACTGGAGGTGCTCCGAAACGGTCCCGTCGGCGGCTCGCTCGCGGACGATGGCGAGCGGGTTGATCTCGACCAGGTCGGCGTCGTTGGCGATCATCGTCGCATAGAGGCCCTTGGCGATGGCCACGAACTCCTTGAGATGCGCACCGAGGCCGAGCTCGAAGCCCAGCCAGCGTGCCTGGAAGTCGAGCAGGCCGAGATGCGGATGGGCGTGGATGGTGCGGATGGCGTCGGGGTCGGAATGGGCGACCTGCTCGATCTCCACGCCTCCCTCGGCCGAGCCCATGAAGAGCACGCGTCGGGCGGCACGATCGAGCACGCACGCCAGGTAGAACTCCTTGACGATGTCGGCGGCGGGCGCCACCAGCACCTTCACCACGGTGATGCCCTTGATGTCCATGCCCAGGATCCGGCTCGCCACGGCCTCAGCCTCGGCCGCGTCCTTGGCGAGCTTCACGCCACCGGCCTTGCCGCGGCCACCGACGAGCACCTGCGCCTTGATGACGACCGCGTCGGCACCCTCGGCGAAGAGGCGTTCCGCCGCGCGGCGGGCGGCCGCCGGGTCGCGCGCCACCGTCCACGGCGGCACAGGCAGGCCTTGGGCGGCGAGGAGCGACTTGGCGTCAGCTTCCTGGATCTTCACGGGCTCCTCGATGGTACAGGCATAGCCTCATGCGCGGCTAGCATGAGGCGTGCGCTCATCCGGCGCGGTTAGCCGGTGAGCGCTACAAGCCCGACAAGCCGCACGCCGCACGAGTCGCCGCGAGTCGCCGCGTGAGCGGGCCGGACGGCTAGAATGCCGGGGTGACCCACCGCGTGACGCTGATCCCGGGAGATGGGATCGGACCAGAGCTGGCGGACGCCGCCGTCACCGTGTTGGAAGCCACCGGCATCAGCTTCGAGTGGGAGCGCGTCGACGCCGGCGAGGCGATGATCGAACGCTACGGGACGCCGCTGCCCGATGAGGTGCTGGCGTCCATCCGGCGCAACCGCCTCGCCCTCAAGGGTCCGATCACGACGCCGATCGGCGAGGGATTTCGTTCGGTCAACGTGGCGCTGCGCCAGGCGCTCGACCTGTACGCCAACGTCCGCCCGGGCCGATCCATCCCCGGCATCGCGTCGCGCTACCAGGACGTGGACCTCGTCATCGTCCGGGAAAACACCGAGGACCTCTACGCCGGCATCGAGCATCGCGTCGGCGCGGACGCGGCCGAGAGCATCAAGATCATCACCCGTGTCGCGTCCATGCGCATCGCGCGCTACGCCTTCGAGTACGCGGTCGCGAACGGGCGGCGCAAGGTCACCGCGGTGCACAAGGCCAACATCATGAAACTCAGCGATGGGCTCTTCCTCGAGTGTTGCCGGACCGTAGCCGCCGACTACGCCGGCCGCATCGAGTTCGAGGACCGCATCGTCGACAACATGTGCATGCAGCTGGTGCAGAGGCCGGAGCAGTTCGACGTCATCGTCGCGCCCAATCTCTACGGCGACATCCTGAGCGACCTCGTGGCCGGACTCGTGGGCGGACTCGGCGTGGCGCCCGGCGCCAACATCGGGCTGCATGCCGCCGTCTTCGAGCCGGTCCATGGCTCAGCGCCCAAGTACGCAGGCCTCGACATCGCCGACCCGACGGCGCTGATCCTGTCCGGCGCGCTGATGCTCCGCCACATCGGCGAGACCGCGGCGGCCGAGCATGTGGAAGGTGCTATCCGCTCGGTCATCGGCGCGGGCAAGGTGCTGCCGCGCGACCTCGGCGGATCGGCCGGGACGAAGGCATTCGCGGCCGCGGTCGCCGAGCGTGTCGGCGATGCATCTCGGGCAGCGACCAAGCCGTCGCCCGCGCGGCCGTGAGGCGCTATCTCGGGCTGCTGTTCACCTATCGGTCGCGGGAGGGCACCGTCGCCTGGCTCTTCCACCGCATCAGCGGCCTCGCCATCTGGGCCTTCCTCGTCCTGCACGTCCTCGACATCTATCTCGTCGGCGACAACCCGGGCGCCTATGACGACATCCTGCGGTTCTACGCCAGTCCGGTCGGTCGGGTGCTGGAGGTGCTGCTCGGGGCCGCCCTGCTCTACCACGCGCTCAATGGGTTGCGCATCGTGATCATCGACCTGTGGCCGTCGATGGCCCAGTACCACAAGGTGCTGTGGCGGGCCAGCTGGGTGATCTTCATCCTCCTCGGACTGCCCGGCGCCGCGATCATCCTGCTGCCGCTCTACCGCGACTCGCTGACCAGCCTGCTCCACACGCTCGGGATCAACTGATGCAGATCTCCCCCAAGTCCAAGGGCCGGGCCAAGCCGAGCGGCAGCCGCGTGGAGATCTTCATCTGGTACTTCATGCGCCTCAGCGGCGTGGCGCTCTTCGTGCTGGCGCTGGCGCATTTCAGCATCCTGCACTTCATCTACGACCCGTCCAAGGAGACGGCCGATTTCATCCTCGGCCAGCGCTGGAGCGAGCTCTTCTGGCGAGTCAACGACTGGCTGCTGCTGACGCTGGTCGTGCTCCACAGCACGTTCGGGGTCCGGACGGTCGTGAATGACTACCTCCACAGCCCGCGCGGCCGCGTCATCACCCTCTCGCTGCTCTACATCCTGACGCTGCTGCTGCTGGCGGGCGGCACGATGGCCGTCGCCAGCGCCGGGGCACCGGGGGCCTGATGGCCGAGACGGGAACGCTCAGCCGGCGTCAACTGGTCCACGAGTACGAGGCGGTCATCGTCGGCGCCGGTGGCGCCGGCCTGTGGGCGGCGCTGGAACTGGCGCGCAGTGGTGTGAAGACGGCGGTCCTGACCAAGCTCTACCCGACGCGGTCGCACACCGGCGCCGCCCAGGGCGGGATCTGTGCCGCCCTCGGGAACCACGAGGAAGACCACTGGGAATGGCACATGTTCGACACCGTCAAGGGTGGCGACTACCTCGTCGACCAGGACGCCGCCGAGGTGCTCGCCAAGGAAGCGATCGAGACGGTCATCGAGCTCGAGCACATGGGCCTGCCGTTCAATCGGACGCCTGATGGCAAGATCGACCAGCGGCGGTTCGGCGGTCACACCCGCAACTACGGCGAGGCGGCCGTTCGGCGAGCCTGTTTCGCGGCCGACCGGACCGGCCACATGATCCTCCAGACGCTCTACCAGCAATGCATCAAGCACGGCGTCCGTTTCTTCGATGAGTACCACGTCGTCGACCTGCTCATCGACGGCGGCCAGACGCGCGGCGTGGTGGCGTACCGCATCGCTGACGGTGAGATCCATGTCTTCCGCAGCGGCGCGGTGCTCATCGCCACGGGTGGCTTCGGGCGGATGTTCAAGATCACGTCCAACGCCCTGTCGCTGACCGGCGATGGGGTGGCGCTGGCGTACCGGCGCGGCGTGCCGCTCGAGGACATGGAGTTCTACCAGATCCACCCGACTGGCATCGTCGGCATCGGCATCCTCCTCTCCGAGGCGGCACGCGGGGAGGGTGGCTACCTGCGCAACGACAGTGGCGAGCGGTTCATGGAGCGATACGCACCGAAGCTGATGGAGCTCGCACCGCGCGACATGGTCAGCCGCGCCATCTACATGGAGATCCGTGAGGGCCGTGGCATCAACGGCGGAGACTACGTCTACCTCGACCTCACCCATCTCGGCCGGGAGGTCATCGAATCGAAGCTGCCCGACATCACCGAGTTCGCGCGTGTCTACCAGGGCATCGAGCCGATCACGCAACCGGTGCCCATCACGCCCACGGCCCACTACGCGCAGGGAGGCATTCCCACCAACGTCGACGCTCGCGTCGTGGTCGACGAGGTGAATACGGTCCTCCCCGGGCTCTACGCGGCGGGTGAATGCGCCTGCGTCAGCGTCCACGGCGCGAACCGTCTCGGCACGAACTCGCTGGTGGATATCCTCGTCTTCGGACGGCGGGCGGGACGCTCGATGGCCAAGGATGTCGCCGGCCAGGGTCTACCCGATCTCGACCCCGACGCCAGCGAACCGGTGCGCGCGGAGATCGAGGCGCTGCGCGGCAGGGAATCCGGGGAGAGCGTCAACCGAATCCGGACCGAGCTTGCCGCAGTGATGTGGGAACGCTGCGGCGTCTTCCGCGAGGGCGCCGGACTCGAACGCCTGACGGGCGAGGTGCGCGACCTGCGCCACCGCTACGCCAACGTCAAGGTCGAGGACAAGGGGCTCGTCTTCAACACCGACCTCCTCGAGGCGCGTGAACTCGGCTACCTTCTCGACTGCGCCGAGGCGACGGTGGCTGCCGCGCTTGCCCGGACCGAGAGCCGGGGCGGCCACTATCGTGAGGACTTCCCGGAGCGCAACGACACCGACTGGCTGAAACACACCCTCATCTACCGCACGGACGGCGATCCGCAACTGCGCTACAAACCGGTCACCATCACGCGCTTCCAACCCAAGCCGCGCGTCTACTAAGAGCGAGGGTCGAACGAACCGATGCAGGTCGATCTGCGCATCCTCCGGTATGACCCAGAACGCGACAAGAAGCCGCACTGGGAGACCTACCGCGTCGAGTCCGCACCGATGGACCGCGTCCTCGACGTGCTCAACGCCGTCAAGTGGGAGAAGGACGGGACGCTGACCTATCGGCGCTCCTGCGCCCACGGCGTGTGCGGGTCGGACGCGATGCTCATCAACGGTCGCAACCGGCTGGCATGCAAGATCCGCGTCGACCAGCTGGGCAAGAAGATTTCGGTCGCGCCGCTGCCCGGTTTCGCGGTCATCAAGGACCTCGTCGTCGACATGGAGGATTTCTTCGCCAAGTACCGGAGCGTCCATCCCTACCAGATCGACGAGCGTCCGATGCCGGTCACCGAGCGCCTCCAATCACCGGAGGACCGCGCGCGCTACGACGACACGACCAAGTGCATCCTGTGCGCCGCGTGCACGTCATCATGCCCGTCGTTCTGGGCCAAGGACACGTATGTCGGACCGGCGGCCATCGTGCAAGCGCATCGCTTCATCTTCGACACGCGCGACGAAGGCTCGGACGAACGCCTCGAGATCCTGGCCGACGCCGACGGCGTGTGGCGATGCCGGACCATCTTCAACTGCACGGAAGCCTGTCCACGCGGCATCGACATCACGCGCGCCATCCTCGAAGTCTCGAGCGCCATCGTGGAGCGCTCGGTCTGAGCGAGACACCGGTCCGCGCGCCCCTCCGGCGGGTCCTCATCCGGGCCGACGGCGCCGCCCGTGGCAACCCCGGGCCGGCCTCGGCCGGCGCGGTGATCATCGACGCCGAGCAACCCGGCGCGTCGGATCCGATGGCGCGGCCGATCGCCGCCATCGCTCGGCCGCTCGGCATCCAGACCAATAACTTCGCCGAGTGGACGGCGGTCGTGCTGGCGCTCGAGCGGGCCAGGGCGTTGGGGGCTTCCGAGGTCGAACTGGTGCTCGATTCGAAGCTGGTGGTCGAACAGTTAATGGGCCGCTGGCGGGTCAAGGAGCCGACCCTGGCCACGCTCCATGCGCAGGCACGGACGCTGTTGGCCGGGTTCCGCGGCTGGAACGCGCGACACGAGGGCCGAGCCAACAACAAGCAGGCCGACGCGATGGCCAACCTGGCGCTCGACGACCCGGTCGCGGCGCGCCTGGCCGAAGCGGGGGAGCGGCCTCCGCCGACCTCGGGGTCCGCGGCCGGGGATCCGATCGCCGCTCCCGATCCGTCAGGACGCGCCGACGCTTCGGGCCTGGTGCGGCTGCCATCGGCTGGCCCCGAGGCCTGGATCTGCGTCACGTGCGGCGTCCAGTACCCACTCTCGGATGTGCCGCCCGTCGAGTGCCCGATCTGCCAGGACGAGCGCCAGTACGTGGGCTGGGGCGGCCAGCAGTGGACGACGATGGCCCGCCTCGCCGCGGCCGGGCATCGCAACGAGCTGGCCGAGGAGGAGGCGGGTCTCTGGAACCTCGGAACGCGACCGAGGGTCGCCATCGGCCAGCGCGCGCTGATCGTGCGGACGCCGGCCGGCAACGTGATGTGGGATTGCATCCCGTTCGTCGACGGCGACAGCGTCGCCCAGCTGCGTCGTATGGGCGGCCTGGCGGCGATCGCCATCTCGCATCCCCATTTCTATGGCTCGATGACCACGTGGAGCGCGGCCTTCGGCGATTGCCCCGTCTACATCCACGCCGCCGACGGCGAGTGGGTCCAGTTCCGCGGGCCGGGCCTGCGGCTGTGGGAGGGCGATGCGCTCGAGATCCTGTCGGGCATAACGCTCATCAATACCCGCGGCCACTTCCCCGGCGCGACGGTGCTGCATTGGGCAGCCGGCGCCGATGGCCGCGGCACGCTGCTGACCGGTGACTCGATCACCGTCGTCCAAGATCGCCGCTGGGTCAGCTTCATGTACTCGTACCCGAACCTGGTGCCACTCTCCGACGCGGAGGTGCGGCACATCGCCGACGCCGTTCGGCCCTTCCGCTACGACCGCATGTACTCGGCCTGGGAGGGGAGGGTCACGGCGACGGACGGCCCCGACGCCGTCGAGCGCTCGGTGGAGAGGTATCTCGTCCACCGCTGAGAGGAGCCGCTCTGGCGTGCCGGGTTCCGTGCCGCGAATCCCCAGATGCGAATCCGGGAAGCGTTCGGCGGACCGGACGGCCCGGTCGGTCGTGCACCGGTCGTTCGGTGGGAGGTTCGGGCGTGTTCCTGAGCGTGGATCGGGCCGTGGCTGGGTGGTCGATGGCTCCGCGAATCGGCGATCCGGCGTCACCGGCCGGATAACGCTCTGGGGGTTCGCATCTGGCCGACGATCGCCGTTCTGTCGAGAGCGCCGATGACGGCGGGTAGAATCAACCGGTCAGCGAGACGGCCGGATGGTCGCGTGCCTCATCGGGGTGACCCGCATCGGCACGAGGAAAGTCCGAGCTCCTCGACGCAGGGTAGCGGGTAACTCCCGTCCGCCGCGAGGCGAGGACCAGCGCCACAGAGACGAGCCGGATCGGTCGACCTCGGTCGGCCGGGCCGGAGTGAAACGGGCAAGCTCTACCTGGAGCAAGGCCAAATAGGAGAGCCTCCGAGACCGTCCGCAAGGGCGTTCGAGGAAGGGGTGCGTCGCCCCGCTCTCGGGTCGGCCGCTAGAGGCGCCGGGCAACCGGCGACCGTAGATGGATGACCATCCCCGCGGCGCGAGTCGCGGGACAGAACTCGGCTTACAGGCCGTCTCGCTGACACTTCGCCCAACGGCGCGGGTCTGTTGCGCTCACCGCTAGCCGCGCGGATGAGCGCACGCGCTTGGGCTCGCTAGCCGCGCTCGCCCGCCGGCGCGTCAGTTGCGCTCACCGCTAGCCGCGCGGATGAGCGCGGGCGCTTGGCTTCGCTAGCCGCGCTCAGCCAACGGCGCCTAGTCCTCGTCGGCGCGGAAGATGCCGGGGTAGCGACAGGCTTCGCAGACGCGGCGGGCGTCGGGGATGTCGCCGAGCGCGAGCGGCTGCGGCAGCGTGGGATAGATGCACTCGACGGAGTACGAGGCGGCCTTCCGGCCGCGTTTGGCGGCGGGGGTCGCGACGGTGACGCGGCGGAACATGCAGCGCCGGAAATGGGTCTCTCCCAGGACCACCAGTGCGTGCCGCTCGGCGACCGGCGGACGCGCCGGGGCGATGAGCGGGACGGGAGTGGTGCTGTCGGCCTGCGGCGCGGCGGGGGCCGACGGGCGAATCGACCGACGCCTGCTGGGCGCTGGAGCAGCCACGGGACCCGGGAGCATCGTCCCGATCCCGGTTGCGGCCGCGTGGGTCACGGTGCCCGTGTCAGGGTTCGCGGTCGGGCCCGGCGTCGCACCGAGAGGCGCCGCGGCCGGGGGCGCGTCTAGCTTGGGTCGCGCCAAGCGTCGCGTCATGGCGGACACGGTCCGCCGGGCGCGCGGCGCACGACCATCGGCCGCCTGTGCAGGGACAGGCGGAAGCGGCATGCGGGTCGGTCGGTGATCGGGTCCGAGAAGAGCCAAAGGGCGAACCACGAGCTGCCGTGAGCGACGGCGCCTGGAGAGCGCCCTTCACGAGCGTGCGGACCGTACCAGTGACCGGTGCCCACCGGCAATACCCGACTAGTACTAACGCCCCTCCGCGGCCCTGGGCATGAGCCGACCGCGCTCGGGAGGTGCGCTGAGATGGGTCCTTCGACCGAATCTGGCGCTTGACGGATGGCTGGACTGCGCTAAGATGCGGTGATGTGGCGCCGAGTGGCGCGAAGTGGGGAACAGCGGTGAGGAAACCATCAGGAGCGGCTCAGGTCGGGCCGAGGGTGGGGACCGGATCACGCAACTCAGGGTGAGCCCGAAACCCAGCGCGGCCCATGTCGGGTCGAGGAGCGGAGGGCTCGCCCACCGTCCGTCGGTGGTCGAGGCAGGGAGCCAGGATGTTCACAGGCGAATACCGCCATTCCGTGGACGAGAAGGGCCGCGTCGCGGTACCCATCCGATTCCGCGCGGATCTGGCGGGTGGCGCCATGGTCAGCAAATGGATCGACGGCTGCCTGGCCATCTTCCCGCGCGATGCCTGGGACCAACTGGCCTCGAAGGCCTCGAACCTGCTGGTGACCGACGCCAGCGCACGCACATTCCAGCGCTTCCTCTACGGCAACGCGTTCGAGGTCGAGCTGGATCGGCAGGGTCGGTTGGTCGTCCCGGCCAGCCTTCGCGAGTACTCCGGGTTGACCGGCGACGCGGCCGTCGTGGTCGGCTCGTTCGATCACCTCGAGCTGTGGTCACCCGACCGCTGGCGCGCCTACAGCGCCGGCATGGATGTGCCCGAGGTGCTGGCACAGCACCTCCAGGGCCTGGGGATCTAGCAAACCAGATGAGCCTCCAGGATCCGGAGGGATCCGCACGAGAGGCGGTCGCGATCGTGGAAGCAGGGCATCTGCCCGTGATGGAGGAGGAGGTCATGGCGGCTCTCTCACCCATTCCGGGCAGCTTCCAGATCGACGCGACCGTCGGTGGCGGAGGGCACACTTTTCGGATCTTGGAGGCCGCCACTCCGGGCGGTCGCGTCCTCGGACTTGACGCGGACCCGGCGGCGATCAGGCGGTCGTCGGAGCGGCTGCGGCCGTTCGGCGACCGAGCTGTCCTGCGACAGGCGAATTTCGAGCGCATCGGCGAGGTCGCTCGCGACGCGGGCTTCGGGGCCGTCGACGGCGTCCTGTTCGATCTCGGCCTCAGCTCGTACCAGCTGGCCGACCTCGAGCGAGCGTTCAGCTTCCGCGCCGCGGGCCTGCTCGACATGCGCTTCGACACGTCGGTCGGAGAGCCGGCGCGACGACTCCTGGCGACGCTCGATGAGCGCCAGCTCGCCGATCTGCTGCAGCGGTACGGCGAGGAGCCGTCGGCGCGGCGGATCGCCAGGGCCATCGTCGAGCGACGTCGAAGTGAGCCCATCGAGACCGGCCAGCAACTGGCGCAGCTCGTCGTCTCGGTCGTGCCCGCCGCGCGGCCGGGCCGGCGGCGGATCCACCCCGCCACGCGCACCTTCCAGGCGCTGCGCATCGCGGTCAACCGCGAGCTCGAGGTGCTGCCCGTGGCGCTGGCAGCCGCCGTCGACCTGCTCAAGCCGGAGGGCCGCCTGGCGGTCATCAGCTACCACTCGCTCGAGGACCGCATCGTGAAGCGATTCGTGGCGGCCGAGCGCCGCGGCTGCATATGCCCGCCGCAGTTACCCGTCTGTGTCTGCGGCCGCTCGCCGCGTCTCGCGCCGGTCGGACCACAGCCGCAACGTCCCACCGAGGCCGAGGTGAGCGGCAACCCGCGCGCCCGCAGCGCGCGATTGCGCGTGGCGCGGAGGCTCGCGGCATGAGCCGGCGCCACGGCGCGGCGCGACGGCGCAGTTACGGACCCCGCCAGCGAGATCTCAGGCGGCGGGCGCCGCAGATCCTCGACCTCGACATCGAGTCGCCCATCGGATCTTCGGGCGCCGTGGTCACCGACGTCGACCGGCTCACCATCGTGACCGAGGACCTCCGGTCAGCCCGAGCCTCCACCGGAGGTGCCATCTGATGGCCGTCTACCAGGGCACGCAGCGGCCTGTCCTCATCCCCGGCGCTCGGCGGCGCGCGGCACCGATGGAGCGGCGCGCCCGGCGCATCCCCATCCGTGCCCAGCGACGAGCGCGACCGATCGCCATCGCCCTCGTCTTCATCGTGGCCGTCTTCATGGTGGCCCTCGTCTACCTGACCCAGTCACTCCAGACCGCGGCCGTGCAGTTCCAGATCGACCAGCTGCGATCCGACCAGACGGAGCTCCACCGGCAGATCCAGACCCAGCAGGGGACCATCGCCCGCTGGGGAGCGGAACCGCAGGTCGTCGAATGGGCACAGCAGAACGGCCTTGGGCAGCTCGGCGGCACCATCCACGTCCCGGCTCGGTAGCCCGGCATGCTTGGCCGCACGGATCGCCGCCTTCGCCTCGTCATCATCCTCGTCATCTTCGCCGGGCTGGCGGTGGCGATGGTGGCGCGCCTTTCGTACTGGCAGCTCTCCCAGGCGACCGTGCTGCGCGATCAGGCCGCCGCGCAACTCACCCATACGACCGAGGATCCGGCGCTGCGTGGCGACATCATCGATCGCAATGGGACGGTCCTTGCCACGACCTCGTTCACCGACCTGCTCGCGGCATCACCGGCGCAACTCGGACAGGATCGGACCCTCACCGAGACGCTGGCGCGTCTCGACAGTATCCTCGGCGAGGACGCTGCCGGCCGAGCAGCGCTCCAGACGCTGCTCACCGGCACGGATCCCTACGTCGTGGTGGCACATCGCCTGACCGAAGCCCAGAGCCAGGCCATCCGTGCCGCCCAGGCCGGTCCGGCGGCTGGGCAGATCGACGGCATCACGCTCGAACCGGAGCCGGTCCGGTTCTACCCGAACCCGGGCGGCGCGCCCGGCACGACCCTGGCCAGCCAATTGCTGGGCTTCGTGACCGAGGACGGCCAGGGTCAGCACGGCATCGAGCAGTACTACAACGACCTGCTGGCCGGCACCCCGACCAAGGTCGCCTCGCTGGTGGGCCCCGGCGGAACGTCGCTCGAAAGCTCGCAGCAGGTGCTCCAGCCCGGACGCCCGGGGTCGACCATCCAGCTGACAATCGACGCCGGCCTCCAGCTCCAGCTCGAGAAGGAACTCTATGCGACGTGGGTGGCGGACCCATCGTCGCGGGTGAGCGCCACGATCATCGATCCGTGGACCGGTGAGGTCCTCGCCTGGGCGTCTGTGCCCGGCTACGACGAGAACGACTACTCGACGGTGGCCTCCACGTCGCCCGGCCTGTTCGCCGATCCCATCGCCAGCCAGGTCTACGAACCGGGTTCGGTCATGAAGATGCTGACCGCCGCCGCCGCGCTGAACGCCGGTGTCGTGACGCTCGACCAGACCGTCCAGGACAGCACCGAGTTGCGCTTCGGTTCCGACGTCATCCGCAACTACGACGATCTCTCGATGGGCCGCTTGCCCTTCGAGGACGCGGTCGCGTACTCCCGCAACGTGGCCGTCGCGAAGGTCGCCGCGACCCTCGACAAGACGGTGCCGACGGCAGCCGCGCGTCTGTACGGGATGTGGCAGCAGTTCGGCATCGGCCAGCCGACCGGTATCGACCTGGCCAACGAGGCGGCGGGCATCGTGGCCGACCCGGCCACGCAGCCGTGGCAGCCGGTCGACCTTGCCGACCGGGCCTTCGGCCAGGGCGTTGCGGTGACCCAGGTCCAGCTCGCAGTCGCCTACGCCGCGATGGTCAACGGCGGCATGAAGGTCACGCCCTACCTGGTCAAGCAGATCGACGACACGCCGCACGCCGTCGCGCCTCCGACGTCGATCATCTCGCCGTCACTGGCCGGCCAGTTGCAGAGCCTGCTCCAGCACGTCACCGAGGTCGTGCCCTGGTACAAGTCCGGCACGCAGATTCCCGGCTACGTGGTCGGCGGCAAGACCGGCACGGCCCAGATCTGGGATGCCAGCGCCAACGCCTGGGAACCCAACACGTTCAACTTCTCGTTCGATGGTTTCGTCGGCACGGACAAGCCGCGCGCGGTCATCACGATCCGCATCCAGGATGGCGTCCCGGATAACCGCGGTGGCGGCAACCTCTATCTCGCGGTCGCGTCGTACCAGCTGTTCCGCCGCCTCGCCATCGACACGATGTCGGCGATGGGCGTGCCGCCACTCACCGGCGGGCAGCCGCCGATCGCCTCGCCATCCCCGACCCCGAGCAGTCGCCCGAGTGGGGGCGGTGGCGGCGGTGCGAACGGCGGATCGGGCGGCAGCGGGAGCGGCGGGCACGGTCATGGCCCGTCACCGAGCCCAACGCCGCGTCCTACCCCGAAGCCGACCACGAGTCCCCCGGCGCGTCCGAGCCCTGACCCATCGCCGGGCCCGAGCGCCGGAGGGTAGGGCGACCGTGCGAGAATGGCCGACGATCGTGAGTGACGCGCCGAGCCAACCGCTGACCAACGGCGCGCCCGGCTTCGACGCTGCGTCGCTCACCCGAGCCGTACATGGCCGCGTCGTGATCCCGGGGCGTTCGCCGATCCGGGGCGGCTCGGTCGATTCGCGTCGCATCACCGCCGGTAGCTGTTTCTTCGCCCTGCCCGGTGAGAGGACCGACGGACACCGCTTCCTGGCCGAAGCGATCGCGGCCGGTGCCGCGGCGCTCGTCGTGCGCGAGGATCGGATGCTGGATGCCGACGCGGCGCGGGTTGCCAATGAAGCCGGTGGGCGGACCTCTGTCATCGCCGTCCCCGACGTCCTGCTCGCGTTGCAGGCGGCGGCCGTCGCCTGGCGCGATCGCTTCGACCCGCTCGTCGTGGGCGTCACGGGATCACTCGCCAAGACGTCCACCAAGGAGCAGATCGCCGAGGTGCTCGCCGAGCGATGGAGCGTGCTGCGCAACGAGGGCAACGAGAACAACGAGATCGGCCTGCCGCTCACGCTTCTCCGACTCCTGCCGGAGCACCACGCCGCCGTCCTCGAGATGGGCATGTACGTCGAGGGCGACATCGCGCTGCTGGCGCGCCTCGCACGCCCGAGCATCGGTGTCGTGACCGCGGTGCGTGGCACGCACCTGTCTCGCGCGGGCTCGATCGAGGCGGTCGCCCGCGGCAAGGGCGAGCTCATCGACGCGCTGCCGGCCGGCGGCACCGCCATCCTGAACGCCGACGACGAGCGCGTCCTGGCGATGCGGGACCGGACCACCGCGCGGGTCCTCACCTACGGCTTGACCGGCCGGCCCGACGTGACGGCTGATGGCGTGGAGTCGCTGGCCGAGGCGGGCATGCGCTTCACGCTCCGGACGCCGAGCGGCAGCATCGCCGTCGAGACCGCCGCGCTGGGTCGCCATAGCGTGCACAACGCGCTGGCCGCGGCCGCGGTCGGGCTGACTGCCGGCTTCGATCTTCCGACCATCGCGAGCGGCCTGCGAGGCGGCTTTCATGCGCCGCATCGGACAGCGCTGGTGCGGGCCGGGGAGTGGCGCATCCTCGACGACAGCTACAACGCCGCACCCGATTCGATGATCGCGGCGCTGGGATTGCTGGCCTCGCTGCCCGGCCGCCGGATCGCGGTTCTCGGCGAGATGCTGGAACTCGGCGATGCCGCGGAGGCGGCACACATCGAGGTCGGGCGCGACGCGGGCAGGCTGGCTGACCGCCTCGTGGTCGTTGGCGAGGGCGCGATCGGGATCGCTCAGGGGGCGCGCGAGGCCGGCATGATGCCCGAGGCTGTCAGCGTCGTCGCCGACCGAGACGCCGCTCTCGAGCTGTTGCTGCGGATCCTTCGGCCGCAGGACGCCATCCTCGTCAAGGCGTCGCGCGGCATCGCCCTCGAACTGCTGGTCGATGCGCTGGTCGCCGCTGGCGGCGACCCGGTACGCGCGTGACGCGCGTGACGCGCGTCCAGCTCGCGATGGGCCACGGGCGATGAGCGGCACCGAGAACATCGTCCAGGCGCTCCTGTTGGCCTTCGCGCTGGTGGTCATCACCATGCCCGCCTTCATGCGCCTGCTGCGCCGCCTCGGCTTCGGCAAACGCATCCGTCTCGAGGGTCCGCAGAGCCACCTGGTGAAGGAGGGCACGCCGACCATGGGCGGGCTGCTCATCATCGGCGTCGCTGGCGGGGTGGCGATGCTGGTGGAGCTGCTCGGTGGCCGCTTCGTGGACGGCTCGACCTTCGCTCCGTTGGCCACGCTTGCCCTCGTCGGCCTGCTCGGAGCCGTGGACGACTACCTGAATGCGCGGACCGGGCAGGGCATCCGCGTACGCCAGAAGCTGCTGTGGCAGACCGCCGTGGCCGGCTACGCCGCCTTCCAGATCCAGCAGACATACGACATCCACCATCTGCTGGTGCCATTCGTCGGCTCGGTCGAGGTCGCACCCATCCTGTACGTCCTGTTCGCCGCGTTCGCCATCATCGCCACGAGCAACAGCGTCAACATCACCGATGGCCTCGACGGCCTCGCCGGCGGGACGCTCATCTTCGCGTTCATCGGCTACATGATCATCGCCGCCGTGAACGGCCAGCCGAACCTGGCCGTGCTGTGCGCGCTGATCATCGGCGCGCTGCTCGGCTTCCTCTGGTTCAACGTCCACCCGGCGCAGGTCTTCATGGGCGACGCCGGTTCGCTGGCCCTCGGCGCGACGCTGGCGGTCGTCGGGCTCATCTCTGACCAGATCCTGCTGTTACCGCTCATCGGCCTGATCTTCGTGGTCGAGACGGGCTCCGACCTGGTCCAGATCCTCAACTACCGCCTGACCGGTCGGCGCATCTTCCGAATGGCGCCGCTGCATCACCACTTCGAGCTGGCCGGATGGGACGAGGAGAAGATCACCGTCCGCTTCTGGATCGTCGGCGTCCTATCGGCGATGCTCGGCGTGGTCGTCTTCGTCGCCAGCCGCAATTTCCACGCATGACCGCCGCCGTGGAGCCCGTCCGACCGTTGGCCGACACGCCGCCCATCGACCTCGACACCATGACGCTCGATTCGTTTGCCGGCCGACCGGTGGCCGTGCTCGGCCTGGCGCGCAGTGGCGTCGCCCTGGCACGGTTCCTGGTCGACCGTGGAGCGCGGATGACCGTCTACGACGGCCGTCCGGCGGCAGAGCTTGCGCGCTCGATCGAGGCGCTCGGTGATCGACGCGTGAGGCTTCTGCTCGGCCCGGAGGTGGCACCCGACGAAGCACTCCGCGACCAGGCGCTGGTCTGCACGTCGCCCTCGGTCAGCAGCCGCTACCCGACCACCGAGCCGCGGCTGCGCGAGGCGCTCGGCCGGCTCGAAGCCGAGGGACGCGTGCCGGTGGTCAGCGAGATCGACCTCTTCCTGCGGCTGTGCCCCTCGACGACCATAGGCGTCACCGGGACCAAGGGCAAGACGACGACATCGTCGTTCATCGCCGCGGTGCTGGCGGCCGGTCCCGACCCGGTCATCCTCGGTGGCAACATCGGGACGCCGCTCGTCGAGCGGCTGCCCGAGCTGACCGCGCGCCACCGGGTCGTGCTCGAGCTCTCCGAGCTGCAACTGCCGACCATGTCGCGCGGCACGGACGTCGCCGTCTACACCCACGTCACGGCCGATCACCTCGACCGTCACGGCTCGCTGGAGGCGTATCGGGCCGCGAAGCGGCGCCTCGTGGAACTGCTCCCCGACGACGGTACGCTCGTCCTGAACGGCGAGGATCCGGTCACGGCGCCGTACGCGGAGCTGCGGCCGGCCGGCGCCGCGCTGGTGCGCTATCGCCGCCAGCCACCGGAGCGCGGCGAGATCGGCGTGGCCGACGGCTGGATCGTCGCCGACACCGAGCGCTTCAGCGGCCCCATCATGCCCATCGCGGAACTGCTCATCCCCGGGGAGCACAACCTAAGCAACGCGGCCGCGGCCGCGGCCGTCGGGCTCCTGTTCGGCATCGCCCCCGACGCCATCCGGGCCGCGATGGCCGGGTTCCGCGGTGTCGAGCATCGCCTCGAGACGGTCGCCACGCTCGACGGTGTCCGATTCGTCAACGACTCGATGGGCACGCAACCCGACGCCGTCATCGCCGCATTGCGCAGCTTCGCCCCGCCCATCGTGCTCATCGCCGGTGGGCGCGCCAAGGATCTGCCCATCGACGAGCTGGCCGGCGTGGTCGCCGCGCGGGCTGCTGCGGCAGTCTTCATCGGCGAGAGTGGGCCGCGCCTCGAGGAGGCGTTCCGGCGGGCGGGCATGCGCCACACCGAGTTCGCCGCCGATCTGCCGGCCGCCGTCACCCGCGCCGACGCCATCGCCCATGAGCTTCTCGGAGGCGGCGCGCCGAGCCCCGCCACGGTGCTGATGAGCCCCGCCGCGGCGAGCTTCGACATGTTCGAGGACTACGCCGTCCGCGGCCGCGTCTTCAAGACGGCCGTCGCCGCCCTCGCCGCCGCTCGGGCGAGCGTCGCCGCGGCCGGGAAACGGTCCCCGACCGACGCCGGCACGGCCCCCGATGGCCGACGCCCGGAGCGGCCATGACCGCCCGTCCAGAGCCCGTCCGGCGTCGGCTGGTGCTGCCGCGCGTGCCGCTCGCCGGGCCGGTGGCACGCCCGGCGGCGGCCCTCGTCGCACCAGTGCGGCGCGACGCGTCGTCCGGTGGCAAGTCACGCGTCGCACGCGGGCCGCAACGTGAGCGCCACGAGCCCGACTACCTGGTGCTCCTCCTGGTCGCCGCGCTCACCGCCGTCGGCCTGTTGATGATCTACTCGAGCTCCGGCGTCCATGCCGCGATCACCACCGGTGGCGACCCATTCGTCGCCGTCGCGCCGCAGATCTGCTGGTCGCTGCTGGGCATCGTCGCGCTCGTGCTGATGATGCGCCTCGACTACCGCTACCTGCGGCTGATGTCCGTGCCGGTGTACGGCGTGGCCATCGTCCTGCTCGTCATCGTCCTTTCGCCCGGCATCGGCCCCATCAAACCCATCGAGATCGGCGGCTCCACGCGTTGGCTGCAGATCGGCCCGCTGCCATCGATGCATCCGGCCGAGTTCGCCAAACTGGCGCTCGTCATCTACCTCGCGCACTGGCTGGCAAAGCGCGGTACGCAGAGCGCCAGCCTCGTCCACGGCATGATCCCGTTCCTCATCATCAGCGGCCTGTGCCTCGGCCTGGTCGCTCTCGAGCCGGACCTCGGCACGACCGGCGTGCTGACGCTGACCGCCTTCACGATGTTCTTCGTGGCCGGCGCGAGCCTCTGGCAGCTGGCGTTGGTGGCGCCGGTCGGGCTCGCCGGTCTCGCCGCGTTCATCGCCACATCGGCCTACCAGATGGATCGCATCCGCAGCTTCCTCGACCCGTGGGCGTATCGGCTCGAAGGTGGCTTCCAGACCGTGCAGGGCCTGCTCTCGCTCGGGCTGGGCGGCCTGTTCGGGACCGGCCTGGGGCAGAGCCAATTGCCCGGCGGCCTGGACCTGCCGAACAGCGACAATGACTTCATCTTCGCCATCATCGGCCAGGAGTTCGGGTTCATCGGAGCAAGCCTGGTCATCGCCCTCTTCCTGTTCCTGGCCTATCGCGGCGTGCGCATCGCCCTCGCCGCGCCCGACACCTTCGGCGCCCTGCTGGCCACCGGCATCACCGCCTGGTTGACGTTCCAGGCGCTCATCAACATCGCGGTGGTCATCAACCTCCTGCCCATCACCGGCATCCCGCTGCCGTTCGTGAGCGACGGTGGCTCGTCGCTCGTCGTCAGCTTCGCGGCGGTCGGTATCCTCCTATCCATCTCGCGAGAAACGCAGCCTCGAGGCACATGGAACGATGCGGATCCTGATCGCGGCCGGGGGTACGGGCGGCCACATCTACCCAGCCCTCGCGGTGCTGCGGTCCCTCGCTGACCAGGTCGACGATCTCGACATCCAGTGGCTCGGGGGACACCGCGGCATCGAATCGAGCATCGTCCCGGGCGCCGGATACGAGCTCGATCGGCTCTGGCTGCGCTCGCTCCGGACGGTCGACCTCTCCTATCACACGGTGGCCGACCCGCTGCGCCTGGTGGCGTCCGTGCCGCAGGCGGCGGCGCTGCTGGCCCGGTTCCGCCCGCGTGCCATCTTCACCACCGGCGGGTACGTGGCCGTGCCGGTGCTCACCGCCGCCGCGGCCGGCCGCATCCCGTCGCTGCTCTGGGAAGGCAATCGGCTGGCCGGCCGGAGCGTCCGCGCCACGGCGCGCATGGCGACCGCCATCGCGGTCACCTTCGAGGAGACGTGCCGGTCGCTGCCGGGTCGCTGTTTCGTGACGGGCACGCCCATCCGGCCGATGTCCGGCATCGATCGCGCTGAGGCTCGGGCCCGGCTCGCGCTCTCGGCGGAACTGCCGACCCTGCTCGTCTTCGGTGGCTCGCAGGCGGTCCGGCGGCTCAACGATGCGGTGGCCGACGCGCTGCCCAAGCTGCTCGAACGGGCGAACGTCGTCCATCTGACCGGCGAATCGTCGTACGCGGAGGCGCTCCGGCGTCGGGAGGCGCTGCCGCTCGAACGACGGGCGCGGTATCGGCCGTTCCCATTCCTGCGCGACGAGATGGCCGATGCGCTTGTGGCGGCCGACCTGTTGATCGGTCGTGCCGGTTCCTCCACGCTGGCCGAGGCGACGGCGGTGGGGCTGCCGATGGTCGTCGTTCCGTATCCCCATGCCGCCGCGCACCAGGTCGCGAACGCCCTTGGCCTGGTCGCGGCCGGCGCCGCGCAGCTCATCGCCGACGAGGACTTCGACGGACCAGCGTTGCTCCGGGCGAGCGCCATCCTCGACGACGGGCCGGCCTTGGCGGCGATGTCGGCCGCGAGTCGGGCGCTCGGCCGGCCGGGTGCCGCGCGCGCCACCGCCGAGCTGCTGCTCGCCCTGGCCGAGCACCGCCCGCTCGCGTCGCCGGAGCGCGTCGAGCGGCTCGCCCGGGAGGCCGCGTGACCGGCGCCACCACCGCGCGCCGGCTCGACGAGGCGGAAGCACTCCGCCTCGGCACGGAGATCCAGCGCCGCATCGGCGTCAAGACGTCGCGCCACGAACCGCTGGCGCGCTTCACCACGATGCGCGTCGGCGGCCCGGCCGACCTTTTCGCGGAGATCCATAACCTCTTCGAGCTGCGGGCCATCGTCCGCTTCGCGCGCTCGCGCGACGTGCCGCTCTTCATCCTCGGGCGCGGTTCGGACCTGGTCATCAGCGACGCTGGCATGGGCGGTCTGGTCGTCCTCAACCGCGCGGAGCAGGTGCGCATCGAGGGCACCGTCTTCACGACCGATTCGGGCCTGCCGATGGCCAAGGCTGCGACGGTCACCAAGGACGCCGGCCTCTCCGGGCTCGAATTCGGGCTGGCCATCCCGGGCACCGTCGGTGGCGCCGTCTGGGCCAACGCCGGCGCCCACGAATCGGACGTCCAGACCATCCTCGTCGAGGCGAGTGTCATCGCCGCTGACGGCACCGAGGAGCGCCGGACCAGCGTCGAACTCGGCTTTGCCTACCGCGAATCGACCCTCAAGCACGCCGCGGAAGGTGTGCCGGAGGTGGTCACGTGGGCCAGCTTCCGGCTCGACCCGGCAGAACCCGCGGTCATCGCCGAACGCCTTGACGACATCCGCCGCTGGCGCCAGGCGCACCAGCCGCTGGGCATGCCGTCGGCGGGGAGCGTCTTCCGCAACCCATCGCCGGAGCTGTCGGCCGGCCGGATCATCGATGAGCTTGGCCTCAAGGGCCGCCGCATCGGCGGTGCATCGGTCAGCGAGAAGCATGCCAACTTCATCGTCAACGACGAGAAGGGCAGCGCGGCCGACGTCCGCAGCCTGGCCGAGGAGGTCCATGCGACGGTGCGGCGCGAGCGTGGCCTCGACCTTCGTTTCGAGATCGTCTTCGCCGGTGACTGGAGCGGCTGGGTCGACGGGGACGTGCCGGCGTGACCCGTCGCGCCGTCGCGGTGCTGCTCGGCGGTCCCTCCGCCGAACACGATGTCTCGCTCGTTTCCGGCCGCGCCATCGCCGAGGCGCTGACCGCGCGCGGACACACGGTCGAGGGATGGCTGATCGACCTCGACGCGCGCTGGTGGCGATTGCCGGATTCGGCCATGGATCGGAGCCGGGCGGCACGCGACTACGACGATCCGGCGGCGCTCGGAGCGGAGGGCCCGGTCGGCGCGGGAACGGCGCTCGAAGGACTCGCCGAGCGACACCCTCGACCGGTCGTCTTCATCGCCCTCCACGGGCCATACGGCGAGGACGGCACGGTCCAGGCGCTGTGCGAAGCGGCCGGCCTGACCTATACCGGCGCCGGCGTGGCGGCCTCGGCGGTGGGCATGGACAAGGCGCTCTTCAAGCGGCTGGTCGGCGCCCTCGGCCTACCGGTGCTGCCGTGGATCTCCATCGGCGCCGCCGAGTTCGCGGGCCATCGCGCTGCCGCGATCAGCCGACTCGAGACGTTCGCCGCCGGCCTGCCCGATCCCCGCCTGATCATCAAGCCGAATTCGCTCGGTTCAAGCGTCGGCGTCTCGATCGTCCATCAGCCCGACGAACCGCCCGAGCTCGAATACGCCGTTGCGGAGGCATTCCGGTTCGACGACACGATCATCGCCGAGGCCTATCTCGCCGGCGCGCGCGAGCTCGAGGCCGGCGTCCTGGGCAACGCCACGGCCGATCTCGAGGTCCATGGGCCGGGTGAGATCTTCCCCGGCCACGAGTTCTACGACTACACGGCCAAGTACCAGGCCGGGCTCTCGCGCACGACCGGGCGCGCGGAACTCGAGCCCGAGGTTCGGGACCGTATCCGGGCGCTCGCCTCGGAGGCGTTCCTGGCCATCGGCGCGCAGGGCTTCGCGCGCGTCGACTTCCTGATGGGCGACGCGCATCTGTACATCTCGGAGATCAATACCATCCCGGGCTTCACGCCCATCAGCCTCTTTCCGGTCGTCTGTGCCGATGGTGGCTACGACTTCGGGGCGCTCGCTGAGCGGATCGTCGAGCTGGCGGTGTCGCGCCGGTCGCATCGCCCGAGCGGCCGCTTGACCCGCGCCGACCTGCCATGACACTGCCCGTCCGACCGCCCGCCACGCGGCGTCGCGGCCTGACCCTCGGTACGCCGGCGCCGATCCTTTCCGCCGTCCGCCTCGCCGCGGCGCTCGTCCTGATGCTCGTCGCGGGCATCTTCTACTGGCTGACATCCGCGCCGACGTTCTCGCTCGACCCGGCCAAGGTCGACCTGACCGGCTTCCATTACACCGATCCGGCGGTCGCCCTCGCGGCAATGGGTCTCGGACCCGACGCACGCCCGAACCTCTTCCGGATCGATACCGGCGCCATGGCCTCCGCGCTGCGCGGGTTGCCGGCCGTCCAGTCCGCGGATGTCGCGGTCCGGCTGCCCGACCAGCTCGACGTGAGCATCACCGAACGGGTCCCGATCATGATCTGGCAGCACGGCGCGACGCGGCTGCTGTCCGACATCGATGGCGACCTGTTCGCGCCGGCCACGGACGCGGACGCCCTGCCCGCCATCGACGACCAGCGTGGCGGCGAAGCCGACCCGGCGCCCGGCGCCACGCTCGCGCCGCTCGACCTGGAGGTGGCGCGAACGCTCAGCGCGATCACGCCGGCCGACCTCGGCAGTGACGCGACGACGCTCTCCCTGTCAGTGACCGACAGCGACGGCTGGGTCCTCGCAGCACCCGCCGGCTGGCGCGCCGTGTTCGGGTTCTACACGCCTGATCTGCGCCCGCCCTCGATGATCGACGGCCAGGTGCAGTGCCTGGCGGCCCTCCTGGCGGCCGGTGAATCGAGTGTCGCGTCGGTGACGCTGGCGCTCAACGAGACCGATTGCGGTACCTACCTGCCGAGGCCGAGCCCGTCCGCCTCGCCCCAACCGACGCGCGAGCGATCGCCTTCACCCACCAAACGCCCGTGATGAACGTCCGGGCAGCGCATCGAACACAATGGTCGTGAGCCGCGGCCGGATGCCCGCGGCGATGAGTGGAAGGGGAGTCGTGGAGCGCGAAGCGGTGCTGGTCGCCATCGATGTCGGCACGAGCAAGGTCGTGGCGCTCATCGGCGAGGTCACGCGGGATGGGTCGCTGACCATCATCGGCAAGGGCACGCCGACCGCCACGGGGCTCAAGAAGGGCGTCGTCATCAACATCGACCAGACGGTAGCGTCCATCCGCTCCGCCATCGAGGGCGCCGAGAGACTGTCGGGCTACAAGCTCGAGTCGGCGTTCGTGAGCGTCGGTGGAAGTCACGTCGAGAGCCAGAACTCGCGCGGTGCCGTGGCCGTTTCCGGCCCGCGCCGCGAGGTCAGTCGCGAGGACATCGAGCGGGCCACCGAGGTCGCCCGCGCGGTCACGATCCCATCCAACCGGGAAGTGCTGCACGTCCTGCCGCGTGGCTTCGTGGTCGACGGCCAGGAGGGCGTCAAGGACCCGCTCGGCATGAGCGCCATCCGCCTCGAGGTCGAGACGCACATCGTCCATGCCAGTGCGACCGCCGTCCAGAACCTGACCAAGTGCGTCGTCCAGGCCAACGTCCGCATCGATGAACTGGTCGCGGCCCCGCTCGCGGCGGCCGAGGCGGTCCTCTCCGACACGGAGCGCGAGCTGGGCGTCGCGGTCGCCGATATCGGCGCCGGCACGACCGGCCTGGCGCTCTTCGTGGACGGCTCGCCGCTCCACACCGCGATCCTGCCCATCGGCGGCAACAACGTCACCAATGACGTGGCCATCGGCCTCAAGACGAACCTCATCTCGGCCGAGGCGATGAAGATCAGCCATGGCACGGCCGACCCCTCGGCGGTCGAACCCGACGAGGTCGTGACGGTCGAGGTCATCGGCGAAGGCGCCGGGCGGACGGCACCGCGCTCGGAGCTGGCGAAGATCATCGAGGCGCGCATGCGCGAGCTGTTCGAGAAGGTCGGCGAAGAGATCGACCGGGCCGGGCACACCGGGCGGCTGCCCGCCGGGCTGGTGTTGACTGGGGGCGCCTCACAGCTGGCGGGTACCGCCGAGCTCGGTCGGGAGGTCCTCCAGATGCCGGTCCGCGTCGCCGGGCCGAGCGGCGTCGGCGGCCTCACCGACCACCTGTTGACACCTGCCTACAGCACCTCCATCGGGCTGCTTCTGTGGGGTGCCCGGGCGGTCCAGGAGACCGAGCCCGGCCGCTACGAATCGGCGCCGGCTGGTGGATCGCTCGGCCGATTCCGCGATTGGGTCAGGGCACTCTTCCCCTGATGCCGACGGCAGGCACGCGGTCGTGGATAACTCCACCGGCCGTCCACCGTCGGTCCACACCGGCCCCAAGAAATGTCGCCAAAGCGCGACGTTGACGAGTCGTCTCGACCGGTCTCCATGTCCCCCGCCGAGGGGTGGGCGTCTATACTCGTCCGACGACCTCCGGCCGATCGCGCCTGGGCCACCGGCCCGGTGCAGGCACGTCGTTGACTCATCGAATAGCCCGTCAAGCTCCCGGAGGGAAGCCGATGCCGCTGCGGTCTGACTCGGAGAATTTCGCCCTGATCCGGGTGATCGGCATCGGCGGCGGCGGGAGCAACGCCGTCAACCGGATGATCCGCGCAGAGCTGATGGGTGTCGAGTTCATCGCGGTGAACACCGACGCCCAGGCGCTGCTGCAATCCGACGCTCCGCACAAGATCCGCATCGGCGACAAGATCACCCGCGGCCTCGGCGCCGGCGGCGACCCGAGCATCGGGCAGCGCGCGGCCGAGGAGGACTCCGAGAAGATCTTCGAGGCGCTCAAGGACTCGGACATGGTCTTCATCACCGCCGGCATGGGCGGCGGGACGGGATCGGGGGCCGCGCCGATCATCGCCGAGATCGCGCGCGACCTCGGCGCGCTGACCATCGGCGTCGTTACCAAGCCGTTCAGTTTCGAGGGCGCGCGCCGCCGGCTCAACGCCGAGAAGGCCAGTGAGCAGCTGCGCGACAAGGTCGACACGCTCATCACCATCCCCAACGACCGGCTCAAGGATGTCGTCGACAAGACGACCTCGATCGTCGATGCCTTCCGCGTCGTCGATGACGTGCTCCGCCAGGGCGTCCAGGGCATCAGCGACCTGATCACGGTGCCGGGCCTGATCAATCTCGACTTCGCCGACGTGCGCACGATCATGAAGGACGCCGGTTCAGCGTTGATGGGCATCGGGCGGGGGAGTGGCGAGAACCGCGCTGCGGACGCCGCGCGTGCCGCCATCGCCAGTCCGCTCCTCGAGATCAACATCGCCGGCGCGCAGGGCGTCCTGTTCAACATCACCGGCGGCCCCGGCCTCGGCCTGTTCGAAGTGGACGAGGCGGCCGAGATCATCAAGGAGACGGCCGATCCGGAGGCGAACATCATCTTCGGCACCGTCATCGACGAGCGCATGGGCGACGAGGTGATGATCACCGTCATCGCCACCGGCTTCGATTCGAACAAGAAGCGCGACCTGTACCGAGTGGCGACCACCGAGAGCGGCCTGCGCGTCGGGCGGGAGAATCGCGACTTCATGCGCGAGCTGGAGGAGCAGCGCGCCGCGGCCGCCATCCCGGTCATCGGCACCGGTGCCGATCACGGCTCTGAGGCAGCCGCGGCGTCGCTCGAACTGGCCGGCGTTCCGGTCGCCGCAAGTGGCAACGGTGGCCCAGCCCAGACGCGGACCGCGGCCCGACCTGCCGATACGTCGCGCCGCGCGCCGGAGGTCGAGGATCTCGACATCCCGGCCTTCCTGCGCCGCAACCGCTGACCCAGGACCTCGTCCGCGCTCGAGCGGAGGTGCTGGCGCGCATCGCGCGCGCCTGTGGGCGAGTCGGCCGTGACCCGGCCTCGGTGACGCTGGTCGCCATCTCCAAGACCGTGCCGGCCGAACGGCTGGTGGCCGCCGTCGCGGCTGGCCTGACCGTCCTCGGGGAGAACCGCGTCCAGGAGGCCGAGGCGAAGGTGCCAGCAGTCCCCGGCGCGAGCTGGCACATGGTCGGGCACCTCCAGGGCAACAAGGTCGCCAAGGCGCTGGAGCTGTTCGCCGTCATCGAATCGGTCGATACCGTCGGCCTCGCGCGCCGACTCGACCGGTTGGCTGGCGATCGATCGAGCGGACGGCTGCCCGTCTTCCTGCAGGTCAACGTCGACGGCGATCCGGCCAAGGAAGGCTTCGGCCCGGCGGAGCTCTCGGCCCAGCTCGATGAGGTCGAGGCACTCCCCAACCTCGAGGTGCGCGGCCTGATGACGGTCGGTCGGCTCGTCGCGACGCCCGCCCAGGCGCGCCCGACCTTCGTCGCCCTGCGCGAACTGTCCGAGCGGCTCCGCGCGCAGCAGCCGGCGCTCGGCGCCGACCTGTCGATGGGCATGAGCGACGACTTCGAGGTCGCGGTCGAAGAAGGCGCGACCCTGGTGCGCGTGGGACGGGCGCTGTTCGGGGCACGGCCAACAGCCTGATTCCACTCGCAGTCCTCCCGAGGATCGCGCCAGGCCCGATCATCCGTCCGTGGCGGGCCCATCGTGGGGGATCGGGCAGCTTGGACTCGGCCGTACTCCGTGCATGCGTACCGATTGGCGGAACGCCGGCGCAAGCCAATCCCTCGATCCCCGGTTCAGGTTCTTATCGGTCCGGATATTCCCGGAGGTGGTATCTCAGCCGACAAGCAGGCAGATCGACGGGCGTTCTGGCCTCCAGCGGCCTCGGCGACCTCTCGACCAGGACCTTCCCCGAACGCTTCCGCGTGCGGTAACCATGCATGGAGTACGGGCTGGTTCAAGCACGACCGCCGGTCACGCTCGCGCCGATACACTCGCGCTCCATGGCCGTCATCGTCTTCCTCGCTCGCTACGGACTGCTTCTCCTGTGGATCCTCATCCTCGCGCGCGTGCTCCTGAGCTGGATCGACCCGAGATACACCACTGCCGCGGGGCACGTGATCTACCAGGCGACCGAGCCGATGCTCGCCCCCATCCGCCGCTTCATGCCGCGGACGGGCATGATCGACTTCAGCCCGATGGTCCTGTTCATCCTCGTTGCCGTCGTGATGCGCCTGTTCGGTCTGCCCTGAAATGACGTCACCGGCGCCGGGCGCGGTCCGCTTCGAGGTCAGGTTGACGCCGCGAGGCGGACGCGACGCGATCGACGGTGTCGCCGAGGACGGCGCGCTGAGGGTGCGCGTGGCGGCCCCACCTGTCGACGGCGCTGCCAATCGAGCGCTCATCCGACTCCTCGCCGACGAGATCGGCGTCGCGCCTTCCGCCGTGACCATCGAATCCGGGGAGGGGAGCCGGCGCAAGCGCATCGCCGTGATCGGGCCACCCCCAGGCGACCTCATCGTTCGATGGCCGGGGCTGTTGCTGGGAACGACCGAGCGTCGTTGACGCTCATCGCCGGCGCCGCCGATAATGCCGTCAGCCCGACCGGTCGGGCGTCCCCAAGGGCGATTGGCTCAGCTGGTTAGAGCGCACGGTTCACATCCGTGAGGTCACTGGTTCGAATCCAGTATCGCCCACCACAGTGACCCCCAAGCGAGGAGGGGAGCGCGAGGACGAGTCCCCGCCTCTCCGCCTCGGCTGTCACTTGAACATTGACGATGCGATGCGAGCCGCGCTGCGGTCCGGCGAGCACTCCGAGCCGCTCGAACGTGCCCACGGCCAGGTGACGGCGCCCTTCATCGCTGGTCTCGCGCCACAGCGTGCCCAACGAGGCTAGCCATTCGAGCGCCTCATCGGGGTCGACCGCGCACTGCTCGACCGGCACTGCGGCTATGCGCTGGCGCTCGGCACGCGCGGACTCGATCTCGGCGACGATCTCGGCGCTGCTCCGCGACAGATCGGCTCGGCCCAGCTCGTTGCCCAAGGCGCGAAGTTTGGCGTCAAGGCGTGCCACGGTCAGACCATCCGGTGCCGTGACCGGGCGCGCGAGCGCTGCCCGGATGCGCGCCGCGCTCTCGCGGTTCGGCGCCGCTCCCATGAAGAGCTGGGCGACCTGTTCCTCGAGGATGGCGGTGGGCGTCTCGCGCACTGGCCATCCCTCGCACCTCGCGGCATCGTTGTGGCGATAGACGGTGATCTTGTCGCCGTTGCGCCGCCCCCGCGTGTCGCCCTTGATGGGCTTGTCGCAGACGTCGCAGACGAGCGGCCCCTTGCCGGTCAGTGGGTAGGTCCGGTTGCGGCGGACCCGGTTGCCGATTCGCGTGCGCGAAGTGCGGCAGTTGCGCGCCTGCTCGATCACGCGAACGTCGATCGGTGCGGGGAAGTTGGTGGCCCGGCCGTCGCGCAGTCGGCCCTCGTAGAGCGGCGAGCGCAACACGCCGCGCACCGTCCACAGGGTCAACCCGGTCTCGGCTGCGATGGTGGAGTCAGCTGATCCATCGGCGGCCATCTCCCAGACCCGGATGGCCACTGGCATGGTCGCCGGATCAGGCTCCATCAGCTTATGTGGGCCAGCCCGTCGAAAGCCGACGGGCAGCAGTCCGCCGCCTTGATCGGCGTGGTCGCGGATCTTGGCTTCGTAGCCCTTCCGCACCTGTCTCGAGAGTCGCCGGCTGAAAGCCTCGGCCTCGACCGTCTCGCGGGCCGAGTTCTCCCACGCGGACTCGTCCGAGGAGAGCGCCCTCTCGTCGCAGAAGAGGAGGACCGCCCCCGCTTCGTGGAGCTCGTGCCATGCATTGACGGCGGTGCGGAGGTTGCGCGTGAAACGGCTCACGTATCCGACCACCAGCACGTCGTAGTCGCGACCGGCCCTGCTGAGCATGTCGTTGAACTGGCTCGTCGTGCCGATGGTGCGCCCGGAGTGGGCGACCTGCCAGCCGATGCCCGTGTCGACCATCCCGTAGTACTCGATGGCACGCTCGCGCTGTTCGCGTTGTGCTGCGGGGCCGAAGCGCTCCGCCTGACGCCCGGTGGACTCGCGTCCCCAGTGAGCGGCGCGCAGTCCCTTGAGCTCATCGAGCGAACTGGGCAGGCGCCTCACGCTGTAGGGTCCTCCCGATCGCCAACCACCATCGACCGTTGCTGTGACCTCATCCGGCTCGCCTCGCCGATGGCGAACACCACGGCCGACTCGAAGCGGTCGAGCGGCGCGTCCGTGGAACCGGGCGATGGCGCAGCGTGTTGATGGACCCATTCACGCTCTGACCGGAGGGTCTTGGCAAGGTCCGCGATTGACGCGGGTCTCGTCGCCCTCGTCGGAGCGCCACTCGGCTCCGCAGTCATCGCGCTGCCCCTGTGCGACGGCTCCGAGAACCGCCGATGCCGTCGCTGCCGGGCCAGGGAGACAAGGTCACCGACTGGCTCGAACGGCCGAACCGGACCCGTGGCAGCGTGAGGCTGGCGGGGGGATGACCGTGGCTCTGGCTGAGCGATACCATCTACCTACGGATGGCGGCCAAAAACGAAGGTCTAGCGGATCAGCTCGTGGCGGTAGCCGGATTCGCCCAACGTTGGCTCCGCGGCGAGCGGCCCAAACCGCCCGAATGCTGGCGGCTTGAGGCGATGCCCGGGCTCTTCTCGACCGAGCCCACGACGGCCGGATCGAGCCAACCGGTGGAACGGATCGTGACCGAGGCTGGTCACGTCATCCTGCGCTTCGAGGCCGACGCATCGGGGGTCGTACCCGGCGTGGAGCGATCGTGGCAGGGTCCAAGCGAGCTTCTTGCGACGCACCTTGCTGATCCGGGCATCCGCCTCGTCTTCACGCTGGCCCCGGGGCGCCTGCGCGGCGTGCGCGGCCACTGGATCGCCCCAGCCACGGGACCGGACGGGCGACGCGCGATGCGGCGTCCGGGACGCCATCGTCCGGCGGCCTGGCAGACGGTGTGGGGCGCGCCGCGCTGGAGCGCCATCGTCGTCTCCGCCGAGGGCTATCCCGAGCTGCGGAGCCTGCAGGTCGGTCGCGCCGAAGGCTGGTTGAAAGAGGATGCGACTGCCGCGGCCCTGGTCGATGCGCTAGACAAGCGCGGCTACGACGATCCGCACCGTTCGGTAATCGCCTACCAGCTGGTGGGCGATGCCGCCGCCCGACGCCACACACCAGCGCTGGCGCTGCGCTCGCTGTATCTGTACTACCTCGGTCGAGGTGAAGGCTCGCGCAGGAGCGCTGTGGCGGAGCCGTCCGAGGATGCCGGCGATGACTGGATCGAGCCCGGTGAAGATGGGCAACCGACGAAAGGCACTGCGCCACCGGTCCCGGTCGCGGACCTCCCGTCGGCACGTGGTGGCCATTCGGAGCGGTCGCTGCGACGCGAGGCCAAGGCGCTGGCCGAGGCCGACGGTTTCGATGGTCTCTGGGACCTTGAGCCCGAAGAGCGGGAAGGCTATCGGAACGCCGCGGTCACGAAGCTCGCCGCCAGACAGCGACTGCGCGATGAGCGGCGTCTCCTGGCCGAGGTGTTGGCCGAGGCGGGCGTCGTGCGCAGCCAGCGGGCCATCGAGCAGTTCGTGGCGCGTCATCGGGCCGAGACCCCCGAGGAGCTGCGGCGCTCCGTCGCACGCTACCTGGACGGTCGGCGGCGATGACCCTCATCCACGGCGTTGGATCCAACGCCGCGCACCCCCCGGGAGGGGTCGACCACTCACCGTCTG
Source organism: Chloroflexota bacterium (assembly GCA_003169735.1). Lineage (GTDB taxonomy): Bacteria > Chloroflexota > Limnocylindria > Limnocylindrales > CSP1-4 > Palsa-1032. Next base: position 54,917 of record PNAP01000010.1, read on the forward strand.
CGCCTGATTCCAACCGCTCCAACTGCTTCTCTGGGCAGGGCTGGCAGCTCTGTCTTGCAGACTCAGCGTGGTGTCACCGTCGCCGGCGACGGAAAGGCCGCATGAATCTTCTCGACCCAGTCGAGGTAGGTGCCTATTGTCTCTCCGACATCCGTTCCGAAGACGCCACCAGCGAGGGAGCTGAGCGTCGACATCCGCAAACGGTATGACTCGTCTTTGTAGAGGCTGCGTGTGGCCGGGATGTCGGCCTTGGCGTCGCGAAGAAAGAACGCGATTCGGGTTGCAAGCGCCACACGTCCCGCAGCCAGCGCCGCGCCGCCCAGTTTGGCCAAGCCGAAGTCAATTCGTTGCTTCCGTCCGGCTAGTCCTGGTGCGAGTGACAGAGACACTAGTTTCATGCATCCTCGTTCGACCTGGACCTCGAGGAAATAGTCGGCGCGCATTGCGCGGCCAAGCATCTCCTCGAACCGCTGGCGTACCAACTCCTCTTGGCGCGGCAACGGCGTCGTAGCGACAAGCCGGTCCAACATGCTTTCCATCGCGACGCGAGCCGGGAAGAACGACCCACGCCTCCCAGCCTCGCAAACGATTCCAGCGACCTCCGACATCAGGGCCGCACAGGTAGGGCTAGCCTCGGCCGACGCGGTTCTTGCAGCGACGTCGAGACGAGCTATCAGGATGTCCGCCGCGGAGGAATACTGACTGGCATATGTCAGACGTGCCAAACGTAGAGCGTGCTCGCGTAGGACTTCTACCTGGGCTTCATCCCTCCGCTCGCTGGCTTCGTACCACGCCGATTCGAAGCCCCTTACGGCTCCGAGCTCGAGTCCGAATGAGAGTTTCGCAGCGAGGTACCCTTCCGGGGCTTCCTTTGTGGCCAAGAGATCGTCAGCGACGCGAAGGAACCGCAGAATCAGTATCTCGATCCTCCGACTGGTCTCGTTAGCGCCTTCCGCGTCTCGGTCTGACTGGCTGTTGAAGACCCGCGCGAGGGAGAGTAGGGTTTCGTAGGCTCGACGGACCGACGGTAGCCGTTTCACGTCGACCAATTCCGTTGCCGCTGGCAAGAGTCGGCGGGCAACCTCTGGTTCATCGACCTCGACAACCGCGATCACCTCGTTGGCGGATACGGTCGCGCCCGGATCTTCGAGGAGAACCAGCGAGGGAGCCGGTGACCCGGTTCGCAGGGGTGACTGCTGGGTCTCATCAAGGAGAGCGCCCGCCCGTGCCATGCGAGCTGGATCGAGGCTCAAATAGCCATCGTGCCGCGCTTGAATGACCATTCGCCGGCGTGTGATGGGCTCGGTCGTCGCGCGACGTATTCGCGCAGATGTCGCCAGGACGTCTTTGATAGAGACCGCCATGGTAAGGAACCGGGCTGCGTGTTCGCCTGCAATGGCAAAGTCTCGAGAACGATCCCTGGCGACGCGAGCGGTCGCCCGCCTCGTGTCGGCCTTCGGAACTAGGTCCATTGCCACGATCGGGACGTGCGCCACCAAAACCACCGCGACTGCAAGGGCAAGGTTCCCCGTCGCATCGGGAACCACGACGACGAGGACGAAGAATGCGGCAATGGCGTAGGCGGAGACGAGTCTTGCGGGCCAAGCCACGCTCGACACCATTCCAAGGGGTAGGGCGCTGGATGCGAGTTGTACTGCCAGAACATGAAGCGCTATCAGAAGCCCCGCAGTCGCCAGCGCATCGCCGAGACCGAATGTGGGAAGGCGATGACCATCCTGTGCCAATCGGTCGAAGCCAGCCCGTAGGGACAAGACAAGGGCCATGTCAGCAAGGAGCAGAACCGATAACCGAATCCTGAATCCAAAGCCGACATACTTGAACCGGAGGCGGTTGACCGTCCTCCTTGCGCGACCCAGCCACCCACGTGAGGTTCTTGGCTCTCGGAGAGAATCGGTGGTGGAGTAGCGATCATCCGCTGGTCGCAGTCGTTCGGCGAGGGCGTCAGGGGAATCGGCCAGTACTCGAGCGACGTCAGGCAACGCGGCAGCTGTCAGGAGTCCACGGCGCGCTACGGCCATGACAACTACTTCGGCCGCACCGATGGAACCCGAGGGAGAACCCTCGACCGCATCGAGCAGCTCCTTCGCCAAGGACGGATACAGCGCCAGCATCGATGCGACGGCCCGACGAGCGACAAAGGCTGAGCCGGGCGCGTAGGGGTTGAGCGGTGAAGTTGCCTCGACTGTCGCCGAGGCAACGATCATCGCCGCCTCAGTCGCGTTCACGCTCGCAGCAAATTCGGGAACCAGTGCGATCGCCGTCAATCGCCGTGTCGTCAGGAGTGCGGGGAGAAGGACCAGTTTCGCTGCGACTGGATCCTTTGCAGCAATCCCTGTCGCGATACGGAACACGCTGGCACCCAGATCCGCGCTGTTGGCGCTCAGCAGCTGCGAAAGGAAGTCCACGGTGAGGCTCTCCGGCTCGAGGACAGCCTGGAATGCGACCTCTGCTGGAAGAATGTTGCGTAGCTCGGTCGCGACCCGCCAAGGGTCATCAATCTGGCCATGCGCGGCGAGTCGGACCATTGGAGGCCAGATCGGCCAAGTCGGATGGCGGGCGATACGCCGGGCAAGTACCTGCCGAATCACGACGCGCTGCGCTCTACGGCCACCGTTCGTGGCCTGGAAAGTAAAGGGGATGGTTAGGCTGCTCGAAGTCGCTCAGGAGCTGGCTGAGATGAGACTCGAGTGACCCCTCGGCACGATTCGCCACGTCGCGAGCCACCACGACTGTCTCGGCCAAACTTGCAGCCGCAGCACTTCGCTCGTTCTCTGGCGGAAGAGTCGCCTCGAATCGGTCCGCGTTCGCTCGCATGCGAGCGATGGTGGCCAGCGAGAGGGACCACGGTTCCAGCAGCGACGCAGGGTACGACGGTGCGCGCTGCTCGATTCCGGGAATGACAAGCGCGTCGACCGGGCGCCAAATGCCGGTTTCGTCGGATTCTAGTATCTGTCCATTTGGGCGATCGTTGCCCAGATCGAGCCGGTCGGGACGCACAACGCGCACCTGGGGAACGCCGACGGACTGGTCGATCACGAGCGCGCCTGCGCCCATCAGGAGTGAGTCTCGAACGGCGTGGGCGACGAATGTCGCAGTGCGAGCGTCGGTGGTCGACTGCTCCACGACCCGACGGACATGCTCCGATGGACCTACCGCACGATGCCCAAGCCCGACGGTGACGGCCACGACCTTGTCCACGGACTGCCGAATCACGGGCAACGAGTTGTAGCACCAGGCGAAGAAGTTCGTGCGGGCAGCGAATGCGGCTCGCGTCAGCATCGGTTGGAATACGCACGTCTGGATACCGAACCCCCACCGAGTGAGCGTAATCGCGACTTCGTCGCGATGTCCCGCTCGCATCGCCCGTGCGAGCGCGTAGGCGTCAGCCTTCGACAGAAGGTCCAACTGGTCGATACCGTCGATTAGGTCAGTGATGTCGGCTTCGTCTTTGGCCACTTTCGCGGTGACATCTTGGCGACGCAGTATCGAAATGACGTAGTCAGCCACAATCAGGGCTTGAACGTCTGGAGTCCGATCTTCATTGACGGCTATCACGAATGGATTGTCGCCGGTCCCCTCGGGAACAGACATCGCGGTATCGAAGGGCAAGACTGGGAACGCGTCTAGATTGGTCGGCCACCACGGACCGGGCCGGAAAAGCGTAAATGCGAACTGGAAGGTCGGCTTGCCCTCCGCAGGGCGCACGGAGTCCAAGGCATCGACCGCCTGGGAAAGGCTGGCGAACTCAGGAGAGGTGTCTACCAGCTTCTCCCGAGTCTCGGCATCTGATTGGTTCATGGCCTTATCGATGGCAAAGGGTCATTGCCTGAAGACGCGGAGCGGTGGCAAAGCCAACACCTTCGTGACGCCGTAAGTATCGGCGGCATGCCCGTGCCGGCACGGGCTACGCCGCGCAAGCCCTCTTCCTATCGGGCACTGTGGCGTTAGGTAGACATTGTCGCGCTTGCATCATCTGTCTCGAGGCCTACTCTTTGTCCCAGCCGAAGTCTTTGAAACGGAGGGTCTTGGCGTTCTCGGAGATGGTGCGGACGGTGTCGTCGGTGAAGCCGTCGGCGGCGGCGTGATCGGCTTCGACCTGGAGGGTGATGTGCAGTCGGACGTCGGTCTGCTGGGCGAGGCGGTCGATGACTTCATCGACGATCTTGATGAGTTCGGGCATGGGGCGACGAGGGTCGCTCAGCGCCACTTCGCCGTGGAACCGCTTGATGTGTCGCTCCGGTGGCGTCTCGGCCTCGGGGCCGGCAACCGGCGGCTTCGGGCCCTCCACGCCTGGCAGCGGGTCCGGTAGCGCCGAACCATCCACGATGAAGCTGGCCGACGTGATCGGCGTCTCGGCGACCCGGCCGGCGACAATACCCCCGTACTCCCCGGCCTCCTCACGCGCGGCCGCGTAGGCGAATGTCTCGGAGCGCCACAGCAGGCTCGACGACCCGTCGCGAACTGCACCTTCGAGGACTGAGACGTCTCGTAGGCGCGGCAGGTACGGATACTGGGCGAACCAACCCCATAGCTGCTTCAGCCCGAAGGCGTGGTCGGCGTCCCACTTCTCCTTGAGCACGCCGTCGAGCACGAGCCGCAGGTTCACGCCGCCGAACTTCGTGATGAGGTGCTCCTCGTTGCGGAGCTTGGCCCCGGCGCGGACGGCGATCGAGTCAGTCCCACCGGAGACCTTGATCGGCTGGAGGACGACCTTGGCGAGCGGATCGGCCTGCTGCGGGACGAGTAGCCAGTGGTAGGTCTCGGGGATCCTCGACTGCGCGGATTGGTCGGCGCCATCCCGCTGCGATTTCGCCTGGCTCCGCTGGAACCCGTCGAGGTTGAGCCGGCCGGCCTCTCCATCCGAGACGATCGATTCCCACGCCAAGAACTCGCGGACCGCCTGCGTGAGCTCGGCGAGGCGGAGGTGGTCGGCCGCCAGGAACACGACCATGTTCTGGTTTGTGCGAGCGCCCGCACCGCGTGACGCCAGGATCTCGGCCGCCGCGGTGATCGCCTTCGACACAGCGCCCTTGGCGTCGTGCGGGTACTCGGGCCCGAGCGCGACGAGCGCGACCTCGTCCTCGTCGGGCACATCCGCGCCGGACTTGGGCGACGGGTGGACCCGGGCGAACGGGCCCCGGTCGGCCAGAAGCAGCTTCTTGAGCCGACTTTCGATCTCCATCTCGACCCGATCCGTCGATTGCTGCGCAGCACGGTCACGGGCGAGCTGATTGACCGAAGGCTGCGTCGCATACCAGTAGCGGCCGGCATCCTCGTACAGGTACGTCGCCTGCCCAGCGAGCCTGCGCAGCGCATCACCGAATGTCGCCGGCGTCTCTCCCGGCTGCACCGAACCGAGCAAGATCCGCCGGTCGTCGATCCCACGATTGGCCGCCGATGGTATGGGCGCCGACCCCAGGAAGACCGCCCGCGCGACCCGGCGAGCCGCCGAGTACCGCCCGTATGTCCCGGCGTTCTCTTGGTCCAGCCGAAGCGGCAGGGACCCGACGCCATCGACATCGGTCTCGATGATCGGCACCCATCCGTCGTCGAGGTATTGCGTCAGCTGCGGAAGGACGGTCGCGTCGTCGAGCGGGATCGCCGCCGGGAGGATGAGCAGGTTCCCGTCCTGGCGCTCCCAGAGCGCGTGGACCACGGCAGCCATGAGTTTGAGTACGCCGCGCGTGCGCTGGAACCGTTCGAGGGTGGACCAATCGTTGAACAGAACGTCGAACAGCTCGGGGTGGATCGGGTAGCAGCTGCGGATGCGGTCGAGGTACGCCTTCTCCTTGGCCTCGGCCGGGAAGCTCCCGTGGTGCTGGGCGTACAACTCGCCGAAACGCTGGACGACCTCGTCCCTCCCCTTCGCTCCTTCAGGCGACAGCTGGTCGAAGAGCCGGCGTCGTACGATCTCGAAGGATTCCTGAGCGGCCGCCGGACGCCACGGAGCATCGACTCGATGGACGACGTGCTTGAGCGATTCGAGCGCCTTCTGGCCACCTTCGCCGCCGACCTCGATGGCCGACGACGGGAGCGAAACGACGAGCATCGCACCCGGCACCTGGTCGATGGCACCCGTCAGTTGTTGGGCGAATGAAAGGGCCGCATCGAAGGTCCCACCGGGCAGATCGTCCTTGCCCCATTGGAGCCGGGCGTAGGTCACCCATTCGTCGATGAGGACGACCACCGGGGCGTGTGCGGCAAGCAACGCACGAAGGGCAACGGCGCCGGGTGGCACGGCCTGTCGGTCCGCCTCGGCGACCGTCGCGAATGCCTTGGCGCCGCCGAGCTGCCAGGCGAGCTCGCCCCACAGCGTTCGGATCTCGGTCCCGTCCACCGTCTTCGGGGTGATGGGCGACATGTCCGTCCCGACAATGGCTGCGCGGGAGATCTTCGGCAGGCTCGTCACCTTAGCGTCGGTCAGCACGCGCTCGAGACCGGGCAGGCTCGCGATCTGGACCTTAGGGTCGGCGAGATGCCAGAGCGCGAGCATCGAGTGCGTCTTGCCGCCACCGAACGTGGTCTGCAAATCGATGACCGACTCGCCACCGGTCCCGGTCAGCCGCCGGAGCGCGCCCGTGAGGAGGAGCCGGAGTCCCTCGGTGAGGTACGTCCGGGAGAAGAACTCGCGGGGGTCGACGTACTCTTTGGCACCCTCGCCGCGCGCCACCTGCGCGAGATCCGCGGCAAACTCGGCCTGGCGAAAGTTGCCTGACGAAACGTCAGGGTGCGGGGTGGCGAGTGTCCGCCACGACGCGAGTCCCTTGAGCGGTTCGGCCGAGACTGCCGTTGCGCTGGAGGCCCGCTTTCCGTCCTTCTGATTGGCGATGGCGTTCTCCAGGCCAATCGCCGATCGGCTCTTTGCCAACTCGTCTGCCTGAGATGCGGAGACCGCACGAAGGAGCCGTTCGGCGGTGTCGTAGGCGCGATAGACGTCCTCGCCGCTGAATGGCTTGCCTGCCCCGTGCGCCCACCGATTCCGCGTGTCACGCAACTCGGACACATAGTTCCTCTCGGCCGCTCCGAGGGTCTTGCCAAGCGTCGCCGCCCAGTGGAACTGAATCGCGTTGAGCAGGAACTGCGGGTCATTCGGGTTCGACGAGGCGGACGAACCGGTCGCCAACTGCCTGTCAGCGGCAACGACGGAGACCCAGGACGATCCATACGCCTTCGTGAACTCCTCGTTCACAACCGGGCTGAGCCCGTTCGCGAGCGTGTCGAGCATCCGCCCGATCCGCTCCTTGTTTGTCAGGGCCATTCCACCTCCATCAAGTGTCGAGCCCCAAGCGGGACTGACCCGGCTGCCAACCAGCTGCCGAGTCGGCGCGACGGATAAGCTCGGGCCACGCAACAACGAGTGCGTTGTAAGCCAGCGCCTCGTCCGTCCAGCCTCTTCGCCCCGCAAGCTGGTACAGGCGATACGCGAGGTCGCGCGCCGTGTCGCCTGAACCTCTCAAACGACCAAGCAGCTCGCCAGCTGGTCCTTCGCCGTCAGTCAGGAGTAGGTGGACGAGGCGTTGAGTTGCCTCCCACGTTGGCAGTCTCGTGTCGTGTGACGGATCCCAATTCACGGTGTACTCGCGTCGCGCCAGCAAACGAACGCGCCCTCGAATGGCTGAAACGATTCCTGCCTCGACTAAACCAGGCACTGAGGTGTTCTTGGCGGTTGAGAGAGTCTCAGCGATTCCGTACTCGCCCTCGTGAAGTCCGAACTGCTCATACCAGGCAATAGCCCACCTTGTGTCGGCATCGAACTCACCTTCCTGCTCTGCCAGGATCTCGTCCAGGACCCCATTTATCAGAGCAAGCGCAGTTCGGACGCGCATCCCAGAGCCATCGGGCTCGAGCACCCTCGCGTACCGGCTGAAGACCGCCATCCCCGGGCCGATGGCCGATTGGGCCAGGTCCACGGGAGCGATGTTTCCACGCTGCAGCGTCCGAACTGCAACAGGCATCTCGCGCTTCAGGGCAGTAACGAAGTCCTTGCGGGCTACTACCTCGGCATCGAACTTGCGTGGCCGGCAAACGAGGACAATCGATGACGCGAGGGCATTTGACGCGGACGCACGAGACCGCTGGGCCTGTTCGGTCCTCAGAGGCCATGTGCCGGTGACCGAATACCCCGCGGCGACCAAGCCTTCGAGCATCGTGGACCAACCCGTGCTTGCAACCACTATTGAACCGTCATCTTCCGCTGCGGACTCGACCTGCCTGAACGCGTAGTAGATCGTCGCAGGGCAGTCGGTCCCTTCGGTTGCGGCCCGAAGCGCCCGGAATGTTCGGCTCATTCCGGCATCGAAAAAGTCGCGCGCTGCAAGCCGACCACCCTGCCTTACGGGGTCCGCCACGAGCTCGGTCGCCTTAGGGGTAAGGAGGGTCTTGAATAGGTCGGGCCAGATTTGCCTCATCGAATGGCGCAGCCACACGTAGTAGAAGTCCGCCAGATCGGCATATGGCACGTTGTCGTAGTAAGGGGGATCAGTCGACGCAACGACATTTCGTCCCTCCATGCTCGCCGTTGCATCGGCCATCTCGACGAAAGCCGCGGTCACGGGAACGACCGCGCCCAACGCGTTTGCGACCCATTCAATAGCCGTCGCAAGCGTGACGGAACCGTGAGTGAGACTGGCCTCGGCGAAGTCCCAGGACATGGGAAAGGCCTGGCGGACAAATAGCTGCCTCAAGTTGGTGTTACCTGAATCCCATGATGCGAGACTGTTGTGGAAATCCGTTAAACGCGACACGGCGAGTGACAGGTATGTCGAAATGGCATCGGAGTATGCCTTAGCTCCTGTTCCGCCAGTCGCGAGACGAGTTCCCGAGAGCTCGAATCCCGCATCACCTGCGTCGCGGAGCACCTGGGCTGCGACGTTCGGAATCAGGTCAACAAGGGTCGTAAGCCCCACCAGCTGCCGATTGGTGAACAGGTCTGCAAATGACTGCATGCCGTACGTCGGCGGTGTCGAATGTCGGATGTTCCTGGAGAGATCGCCGGGCGGCACCCAGCTGGGAGTGTCCGCCACGTTTCGCATCGCGTCCGAGTGGTCGCCCGGAATGTAGCTTCGGCCACGGTCGGCTTCCACGACGACCGCAAGGAGCTGTGTACTCATTCGGCCACCGAGGCCCTCGGTTCGTAGATGACCTTCTGCAGCGACTTGAGCGCACACGAGGCAGCGGAAGTTGGCACCTCGGCCAACTTTCGGGGAAGCCGAAGGCGTGCCGAGCCCCGTACGAACCTCGAATCGGACTGTCTTGGCGGCACGATCTACGATCGGTTCGAGCCACGCCTCCTTGCCTTTCTTCGAGGAGAGGACAAATGAGCGGATCAGAGGCATGCGCGCGCCACAGGCTGGATTCGGACAGATGACCGTGCGAGCCCACAGCCACGCAATCACGGCCGCCTCGCCGCCGCCGTTCTCCTTTGGCAGGCGAGCGTTCGGGTACAAGTGACCGATCCGCCGGTCGGCTTCGACACACATCCAGGCGCCGTAGCGACGCACGTCCTCAGCGAGCCCGGCCGCGCCTTTCCAAGTGCCCGAGCCGCCGATCCCTTGCCGCGCATCGGGATGGACAGGGGGCTGGTTAGCGAATGTCGCGGGAATCTCAACGAGCGCCTTTGTGATGAGGACCGCGACAGGGTTGAGATCGCTCGCATAGGCCGTCAACCCGAGCCGCTGCGCCTCAAGCGGGATCGAGCCTCCGCCGCAGAACGGGTCCAAGACCGACGGAGGATTGCCACCATTGGAGCGTCGGATTTCCACGCGGGCTTCCTCGAGGACGGCATCATTAGTCGAGTTCTCCCAAAGTACGAGGCGCTCGAGGATCCCGACTAGACGGGACCTCTCGTCTTCAACAGACTTTGGGGTTGGGAAGCGGTTGGGATCGGACGATGGATCGTCGACAAGGCTGGCGAAAAGCACAGCACGACAGGCGGCAAGCGGCCGGCGGGCCCACCACATGTGCATTGCACGCGGGTGCCTCTTCGTGAACGGACCTTTCTCGACACCTGATGCGACGTTGATTGCCTCGAGCGGCATTGCCACTTCAATGAGCTTGCGCTTCTGGCTCACACCGTCGCCTCGACGAGTTCGCCTTGTGCGAGCAGCTCCTTGATCGCATAGTTGACGGAGGTCGCGGCAGGGTCGGGGGCAGTGAGAAACGGGCGGCGGAGGTAGATCGGCTCGGCCGCGGTGTCACCATCGACGGCGACGATGGCGAGGTACCAACGGTCGGGCACGTTGAGGCTCTTGGCGATCTCGTTGCGGGTCACCGTCACGGTCGTTGCACCCTCCGCCCGGCCCTTGACCTCGATGAGGCGCAAATGGCCATCAGATTGTCGGGACTCGATGTCCCAACCGTAGTTGCGATCCGACACATCTTGGGGGATGCGACCCGCCGCTCGCTCGGCAGCGGTGACCGCATCCATCGCCAGTCGCTCGATAAGGCGGGTCTCTCGGGCGAACCGTTCGACCTCCGGGGTGGGACGTCCCGCCAGTCGATCGAGGAGTCCCTGCGGGACGACGATGGCGCCGCCGACCACGACCGGAGGCAGAGCCTGGATCTGCGCCTCGAGGTCAAGTTCGCGCATCCGCGACCGGAGGCGATCGGCCAGATCATCCGCGCGTTGCCGGGCGACGCTGCTGGCGAGCCGGGTCTGCTTGCCGGCCCGTTCCTGCTCGCGGAGTCGGGCGTACTGGCTGTCCCAGTAGTTGATCTCGTACGTCAGGCGAGCATGGACTTCCTTGCGCGTCCGCTCGACCCGGTCGAGGGTCCGCTCGCGGACTTCGGCGAGATGCGAGCGGGTGAGCTGCTCGATCGCGTAGTTCGTGGCGCGGGTTTCGAGCGCTGAGCCGGCGAGCCAGGCGGCGGAATCGACCACCGGCGCGAGTAATGCGCGCTCTTCGTCAGAGGACGGCCGGTAGTCCAGGTAGGGCGCTGCGCCGGCACCCTTGGCGCCATCGGCCCCCAACTCGACGAATTCGAGCCGCCGGCTGACGACGGTCGGGTGGCCGTCGCGGGTCTGCCGTCCATCGACGATGGCATGTTCGAGATAGACGAGCGCCCGCGGCGTGTCGGACACGTCCGTCTCATCGATCAGGAGCGCGCCTCGACGGAGCAGTTCGCGGTAGTCCTGGAGGACGAGGTCGATCGTCGCCTCGAGGAGCGGATGGCCGGGGCAGACGAACTCCGCGAGCGGGAGCCCGGGCACAGCGACACGGGTCTTCTCGAAGGCGATGCGCTCATACGCGCCAAGGACACCCGGACGCATGACCGCCTCGCGGGCACGGTCGCGAATCCGCCCCGGCACCTTCGTCAGCTCGTAGCGATCTGGTTCGCGCTCTTTGACCTGGCCGCCAAGTCGCCGATACGCCAGAAGGAAGAAGTCGCGGACGTAGAACGGCTGGAGTCGACTCGCCTCGGCGCGCTCGAGCTCGTCGCGGACGGAGGCGACCTTCGTCATGTCCAGCATGTCGGCGCCGAGCGCGCGGGTCGCAAGGAGGAAGCGCAGCTGCTCGACATCGAGCGCCTCATCGATGACCCGGGTCATCTGAGCGCGGACCTCGGGGCTGTCGCCGTGGCGGATGGCCTCGATGAGGAGCTGGCGCAGGGGCTTGCCTTCGAAGGTCAGCTCACCGAGGACATCGAAGACCGTCCCGCCGAGCGCCTCGGCCTGCACTGCGAGTTTCTCGAGCAGGCGGGCATAGACATCGCCCTCGCGGGTCTTGTCGGCGACGAGGTTCCACAGATGGCACGGCTCGGTCTGGCCGATGCGGTGGATACGCCCGAAGCGCTGCTCGAGCCGGTTCGGGTTCCAGGGCAGGTCGTAGTT
>PNAP01000025.1 GCA_003169735.1 Chloroflexota bacterium
GTCGGGGATCGCGTAGCCCGGTCCACCGGAACCGTCGCCGGCAGGATCGCCGCCCTGGATGACGAAGCCCGGCACGATGCGATGGAAGGTCAGGCCGTTGTAGAAGCCCGCCGAGGCGAGGTTGACGAAGTTCTCGGACGCGACCGGTGCCGATTCGTTGTAGATCTCGATGACGATGGTGCCGAGCGAGGTGACGATGGTGGCGCATGTGCCATCGCCGGCGGGGGCAGCTGGCGGCGAGGCGAGCGGCGTCGCTTCGGGCGGGCCGCTCGGGCGCGCGGTGGCAGCTGCCAGCGGCGTGGTCGAGCACGTCCCCGGCGCGTAGGTCGGGGACGGCCCCGTGGACGTCGGGACCGGCTCGGACGTAGGCCCAGGGGTGATGTGAGGCTTGGAGCTGAACACCGTGCAGCCGGTCGCAACGACGACCACCACGATGGCCAGGGCGGCGATGTTCGGGAGTCGGCGTCGAGACATCCGATCGGACCTCATTTGTGCTGGGCTATGCCGCGGCGGCAACGGCGGCGGTGAGATCGATGGTGCCGGTGAAGAGGACCTCGCCGAGGATCACCGCGGCCACCCCGACGTCCCGCATCCGGGAGACCGTGGCCAGTTCGGTGATGCCGCCCGCGACCAGGATCTCGCCGTCAACCGTACGGCAAAGCGCGCCGAGGCGCTCAAGGTCGGGCTGCGCGCCACCGTGCGAGACGATGAAGCGGTGCACGCCGGCGGCCGCGAGTTCGGCGACGAACTCGGCCAGTGTCGGCGCCACCGCTCGCCGCCACGGATACGCGGCCAGCCGCTCGGGGCGCGCGTCAAGGCCGACGGCCAGCCAATCGCCGCCGACCCGCACGCACGCGGCCAGTCGATCGGCCGCATCGGCCACGATCCACGAGGGGATCACGACGCGAGTCGCACCGGCCGCGAAGGCCAGCTCGATCTGGTCCGGGCCGTCGATGCCGCCGGCCAGCTGGAGTGGCGTGGCCACGGCCCGCGCCACGGCCTGGATGGCATCCGTGTTGACAGGCCGTCCGGCGGCTGCGCCATCGAGGTCGACGAGATGCACCAAGGGCGCCCCGGCCTCCACGAACGAGCGGCAGATCCGATCGGGTCGGTCGGTTGGGGAACCCGCTCCGGTCGCGGCGCCCGGCCAGAACACCAACCGCGATCGCCCAGCCTGGAGGTCGATGCTGGGGATGACCTGCACGCGACCGCCGTCAGGCCGAGGCTGACACGCCCACCGCGCTGGGCAGGGTCGGGCCGCCGCCCTCGCCGGCCAGCAGGCGCCGATGAAAGCTGACGGGCAAGCTGCCCGAGTAGAGCAGCGCGTCATGGAAGTCGCGCAGCGAGAAGCGGTCGCCGAGCCGGCGCCGCTCGTCCTCGCGCAGCCGCAGCAGCAGGACCTTGCCGAGCAGGTAGCTGAGCTGGTACGTCGGGGTCGAGGTGTAGCGGTGCACCTCGGCTGTCGCGTTGGGCCGCTCGAAGCCGGTGTGCGCGACCAGGAAGTCGATGGCGTCATCGACGCCGATCTCGCCGCGGTGAAGCTGGACGTCCAGGATGATCCGGCACGAGCGCCAGATCGCGTCCGTGTACATGACCACGCGGTGGGCGGGCGTGGCATCGAAGCCCTGCTCGCGCATCATCTGCTCCGAGTACATGCCCCAGCCCTCCGTGAACTCGGGCGCGTCGATCATCGCCCGGGCCAGGCTCGGGTGGTAGTTGGCTGCCGAGAGCTGCTGGTGGTGACCGGGGTACGCCTCGTGGATGCTCGTGTTGCTGATCGAGGCGTAGTTGTGTTCGCGCATCGCGCGCGCGTCGCCGTCGACCGAGGGCGTGACGATGTAGATGCCGCGCGGATCCCGGTCGAACCTGGCCGGCGAGAAATAGGCCGCGAACGGCATCACGCGACGCAGGTACTCGGGCGTGGGGATGACCGAGAGGCTCTCCGGCGGCACGGTCGCCAGGCCGTGCTCGATGATGTGGTCGCGGGCGCGGAACATCGCCTCGCGGTATCCATCGAGCGCCTCTTCGAACGTCGCGGGATGGTCGCTCTTGAGGCGATCGATGACCTCGTCCTCACTGGCATCGGGGTCGACCTCGCGGGCCGCGGCACGCCGGCCGTCGTGGTTGAAGGCCAGCTGCTGGTGGCCGATCTCGAGGATCTCATCGGTGGTCAGGCCATCGAAGGCCCGCAGCCCGATGAGCTCGTCATAGGCCTCCCGACCAAGGGCGAAGTCGTCCACCGACCGGGCGATGACCTCCTTCACCCACCCGCCATAGGCCTCGAGCGCCTGGCTGGCCGTATCGGCTGCCTTCGCGAGTCGCCGCTGCTCCGCGCTTCCCTCGGCGAATTCGGAAGCGCCGGCCGACACGATCTCGCCGAACAGTCCGGGGAGAGACTGCGCCGAGTCCAGCTCCAATTCGTTCCAGAGACGGACGGGGCGGTCGCCGATGCGCGTCTTGGCCTGCTCGATCGCCGCCGGCGCCGCCTCGAGTCGAGCGGCCATCGACATCAGCCGTTCGGACAGCGGCGCAAAGTCGCGCGCGAACAGGAGGAAGAGGTCGTCGCCGATCTCATCGCAGGCCGCAGCGCGACGTTCCCACACCCGATGGACGTCGGCATCGAAGATCGAGCGCTTTGCCGACATGACCGACAACTCGCGCTCGAACCGCTCGGCCGGCGACATCGCGTCGGCGTCAAGGGCTTCGAGATCGGCCAGGAACCGCCGCTCCTCGGCCAGCTCGGCAAGGACCGCATCGCGCGACAGGTCGGCCAGCCGCTCGTCCTCGGTGTGGACCCCGAAGTAGGTGGCGAATCCCGGATGAGCGCGCAACACCCGGTCGAATCGCTGCCGGACCAGTTCCTGGTGGCGTCGGTCGGCGCCCTGGACGTCCGCCGGGATGGGCGGCAGCACGCTGCTCGGATCAGACACGGGCAAGCTCCTTGTCGGGGGCGAAGGCGACGCTCAGCGCCCGGCGCGTCGCGTCGATGGTGCGGTCGATGTCGGCAGCGGTGATGCCGTAGTGAGGCACGGCGCGGACTCGGCCATCGTGGAAATCGATCATCAGCACGCCTTCGGCCTCGAGCGCCGCGAGGAAGGCGGTGCTGTGGGCGATGGTCGGCGTCGCCCCGGGCGGACCGACCCAGAACAGGACGAAGTTGGTACGGACTTGCGTCGGATCCAGGCCGCTGATACCCGGCAGGGTGGCCAGCGCCTCGGCCAGCCGGCGCGCATTGGCGTGATCCTCGGCGAGGCGCGCGACCATGCCGTCCGGGCCATCGCTGAGTGCCACGAGGCCGGCCGCAGCGAGGATGCCGGCCTGGCGCATACCGCCGCCGAGCATCTTGCGCGCGCGGCGCGCCCGCCAGATGAAGTCACGTTCCCCGACGACGAGCGAACCGACGGGGCAGGCGAGACCCTTCGAGAGGCAGAAGCTGGCGGAATCGGCGCCGGCCAGCATCTCGCGGGCCGTCGTGTCCAGCGCCACGACCGCGTTGAACAGCCGCGCTCCGTCGATGTGGAGAGGTACACCCCGCTCCCGGGCCACGTCACCGACGGCCCGGATGTACTCGGGCGGCAGAGGCTGGGCCATCGAATCGGAATGGGTGTTCTCGACGATCACGAGCGAGGTGATCGGGTCGTGGACGTCGGTCGGATCGCGGAACGCGGCACGAATGTCGTCCAGGTCCATCCGTCCGTCGGGGCCCCAGGGGAGCGTTCTCATCGACGCTCCGACGACGACCGCATGGTTGGCAGCCTCGTGCAGGATGGTATGGCCGCCCTCGCCACAGATGATCTCGCCGCCGCGCGGCACGTGCGCCATCTCGCTGACGAGATTGCCCATCGTGCCGCTCGTCACGAAGAGTGCCGCTTCCTTGCCGGTCAGCTCGGCGGCACGCGCCTCGAGGGCGTTGACGGTCGGGTCATCGCCGAAGACGTCATCGCCGACTTCGGCGTCGGCCATGGCGCGGCGCATCGCCGGCGTGGGATGGGTCACCGTGTCGGAGCGAAGGTCGATGGGAGCGGCTGCCATGGGCGGCGAGGATAGCGCAGCGGGCCCGGGCCGGCCGCTTGACACGCCGGCCGCTCGACAGCCGAGTCGATATGACCGAGGAGTAGCATGCCCGACATCGGGCGCCGACCCGGCAGCCCGGCGCAGCAAGGTGGGGCCTCGTCATGATCGACGTTTCGCGGCGATCCCTTCTGGTCGTTCCAAGCGCAGTCGCGCTCGCCATCGTGCTCATCGCGGCACCGGTCGCGGCCATCACGTGGGTCAAGACGACCCTCGCGGTCGAGACCGGGCTCGCTCTCCAGGACGCGGCGTTCTCCGGCCACGACGTGGCGATCGCCTGGCAGGGGCCGGGGCCGGTCACGAACGTGAGCACCAGCACCAACGACGGCTCATCGTTCGGCACGACGCATGCGGTCGAGAGCGGGGCTCCGACGCGTCAGGCGTCGACCGTCCTGTGCGGCAGCGATCTGTACGTCGCCTACGCCTGGAACATCACCTTCGGCGGCACGCCACAGCAGTGGATCATCTATGTCGACCTTGACTCGGCGTCCGGGGCGAACCACGGGTACACCATCGGCTGGGAGAATCAGGTAGCCAATGGTCGATACCCGGAGATCGCCTGCGCCGGGCAGGAGTTGTTCGTGTCCTGGGAACAGAAGGTCGGCAGCGACTGGCATGTGTTCGTCAACTTCGCGCCGCGCTCGAATCCCATCTTCAGCCTGAACCCGTTCGACCTCGGTGTCATCGGTTCGGATGCCGGCATCCCGGTCATTGCCGGTGACAACAACCATGCCTACGTCGCCTGGTCGAACTCCAGCGGCGCCATCCGCCTCCATCGGTGGAGCGTCGGGCCCGGCACGCTCACCGATCTCGGCGAGCGGCAGATCGGTGCCGGCCCGACAGCTGGCGTGCCGCGCATCGCCGCCGTCGGCGGCAAGGTCGCCGTCGCCTGGTTCGACTGCGGCGACATGCGCGCCCGAGTCAGCAATGATCACGGTGCGACGTGGGGCGCGGTCACGACCATCTTCACGGGCGCGTGCGGCAGCGAGTTCGGCGGCATCCCGAACAGCGTCGCGATCGATGGTTCGCGCGTGCTCGTCGCGTACTACTGGTTCCAGGGCCTCGACCAGAAGGAGCGGATGATCTCGACCACGAGCGACTTTGGCAGCTTCAGCGACAGCCTGGCGTATGGCACGAGCGATCAGCTGCTGCTCGGCTTCGTCCATCCGTCCGGCGTGAGCAAGATCGCCGGGGCGGTCGACGAGGGCACGCGATTGCGTTACCTGCGCCAACCCTGAGGCCGGCCGGGTCGCCGCGGCCGCACGGCCCCGACTTCCTGTTATCCTCGCTGTCCGCCGCGGGCCCGTGGTGTAGCGGCCCAACATGCCAGCCTGTCACGCTGGAGATCGCCGGTTCGAATCCGGTCGGGCCCGCCAGCTTCTTCTTGACCGTATTCTTTCGCGTCTCCGTGGCGCCGGTTTCCACCGCCACTGACGCCTTGCGCCGTCCGCGGTTACGATGCGGCGCGATGTCCCGACCGTCTCGACGCAACGGCCGATGAGCGCGCCTGATCGCACGCCGTCCCCAGGCGGCACCACCACGAACGGCGGAACCAGCGCCACGACGTCCAAGGTCCTGGTCATCATCCTGGTGGTCCTCTTCCTGGTCGCGAGCGTCGGCTTCTACTTCATGGTTCAGGACCAGCCGCTGCTCGACGCCACGCCGACCCCATCGGGGCTGACGGGCGCCGCCTCGCCGACACCGACCGGCGCACCGGGCACGAGTTCGGCCCCGAACGCGAGCGGCAGCCCGGTAGCGACTCCGCCCGCCAGCGGTGGCGCCAACCCGACGCCGACCCCGAGCGGCAGCCCGTCACCGACGCCGACGACCCCGCCGGCGCTGGTCGAGACGGACATGCCGATCGTTCCCGTGGTCGACTTCTGGGGAACGGACCCCGGGCTTTCCAAGAGCGACTTGACGGACGCGCTCGAGGGTCACAGTGCGAAGTACCCGACGGTCATCGTCCCGACCGAGGATCGCGGCGCCATCGCCGCCGCGGCCGGCGTGACCATCGCCGACTCTGTCCAGAGCGGCGACGCGGCGGCCATCGATGCCGCGGTCAAGACCGGGGCTCTCGGCTTCCTGCGCGCGGCCGACGTCACCGCGCTCGTCCACGCGGTCCCGCTCGAGGGCAAGCAGCTCTTCGGCGAGGACCGCGTCAAGAGCGTCGCCGACTGGCCGCTCACCATCCATGTCACCGAGACAGCGGACCGCGTCTGGGACCAGTCCGCAACGTGGACACTGCTGGCGGGCGGCGACATGATCCTCGACCGCGGCATCTACGCGCGGGTCGTCAACCAGCACAAGGGTCTGAACTACCCGTTCGATGGTGGCACGGCCGTGGTCACCGGCCGGCATTGCTGTGGCACGTACTTCGGCTACGGGGCGTTCGACGTGCCCGACTTCCATCTCACCGGCAACGCTGGCGCCGTTCGGTCGCTCGTCCAGAACGCCGACCTCGCCATCGCCAACCTGGAAGACCCGACGCCCGACAACTGGATCTTCCACGTCTTCGGCATCCCATTCTCGGGTGACCCGGCGCTCCTCCAGATGTTCACCAACGCCGGTATCGACTGGGTGACGATCGCCAACAACCACATCGACGATTACGGCGCGTCGGGCATCAAGGACACCATGCGCCACCTGCCCGAGTACGGCCTCCAGTTCGCCGGAGCGGGCCTGAACATCGACCAGGCCAGCCAGTACTCGGTGCTCGACGTGCACGGCGTCAAGGTCGCCATCCTGCCCTGCGTGGCGGTCTTCCCCTCGGAGTGGGCGAAGGGGTCCTCCAAGGCCGGCGGCATGCCGTGCACCGATCCACGGATGATCCCCAA
Organism: Chloroflexota bacterium; assembly: GCA_003169735.1. Classification (GTDB taxonomy): domain Bacteria; phylum Chloroflexota; class Limnocylindria; order Limnocylindrales; family CSP1-4; genus Palsa-1032. Next base: position 6,906 of record PNAP01000025.1, read on the forward strand.
CATCCAGAAGGCCGCGGCGGAGGACGACTTCGTCATCGTCTTCCCCCACTGGGGCATCGAATACACCCTCGTGCCCATCGATTCCGAGCGGAAGCTGGCCGCCCAGTTCATGGCCGCCGGCGCGGACCTGATCCTCGGCGCGCACCCGCATGTCGCGCAGGCGGTCGAGGACATCAACGGCAAGCTGGTCTTCTACTCGATGGGCAACTTCGTGTTCGACCAGAACTGGGCCGAGATCACCATGGAAGGCCTGCTCGTGGAATCGACCTTCGAGGGCAAGCACCTCATGCAGACGCAGATGCTGCCCATCATCGATGCCGATCAGTCCCAGCCCAACCTGCTCGACCCGAACGGCTCGGGCAAGATCGTCCTGCAACGGATGGAGAAAGCGTCGCATGCCCTCGGCGGGCATGGCGTCAGCGACGTCGACCGACCCCGTATCGCATGACGAGACGGGATCCGAGCGTCCCTTCTCGACCGCAGGCGACGCCGCGACACGATCCGCGCCTCCCCCGCGCACCCCGCAACGGGCCGGCCATCGGCCAGATCCTGGTCGCGGTCACCTTCCTGGCGATGCTCGTCGGCACGGCCGGGTTCGTTTTCGCCGCCCTGCATCCAGGTCCGTCGCCGAAGCCCGCGCCATCCGGTCTGACCGCTGCCGGCACCACACCGGGCCCGACCTCGCCGGGTACGAGCGCGCCGGGGTCGAGCGTGGCGGCCGCGGACCAGCCGGACTCTGCGCCACCGTCCGGATCGGCGCCTTCGGGTGCGCCGGCACCATCTGACTCAGCGTCCCCAGGGCCCACCGCGACGCCGACGCCGGCGCCGACGCCCGGTTCGGGCGGATCGCTGATGCCCATCGTGCCGGTGGTGAGTTTCTGGGACGTCGGGCCGGGTCTATCCCGCGCCGACCTGACCGCCGCGCTGCAAGGTCAGAGCAGCCGCTATCCCACCGTCATCGTGCCCAGCGCCGATCGTGACGCCATCGCCGCGGCACTTGGCGTGACCATCGCCGATGCGGTCACGAGCGGCACTGCGGACGACATCCGCGCCGCGGTCAAGGACGGCGCCCTCGGCTTGCTGCGTGCAACGGACGTCACGCCGCAGGTGCGCGCGCTGCCGCTCGACGGCAAGGACCTGTTCGGCAACGACCGCGTCGCCAAGACCGCCGATTGGCCGCTCTCGATCCCCATCGCCGACGCGTCAGCAGCAGCCTGGGACCAGGGCGCGTCGTGGACGCTGGTCGCCGGTGGCGACATCGTGCTAGACCGGGGCACCTACCTGAAGGTCGTCAAGGACGGCAAGGGCGTCACCTACCCCTTCGATGGTGGGACCGCCCAGGTGACCGGCCGCCACTGTTGCGGCTGGTTCACCGAACTGGGCAAATACGACATCCCGGATTACGTCCAGACGGGCAACGCGGGGGTCGTCCGATCGCTCGTCAGCGGCGCCGACCTGACCATCGCCAACCTCGAGGACCCGACTCCCGACGATTGGGTCTATCACGCTCACGGCCTGCCGTTCTCGGGCGATCCGGCTCTCCTGTCGATGCTCTCGGGCGCCGGCATCGACTTCGTCACCCTCGCGAACAACCACATCGAGGACTACGGCACCAGCGGCATCAAGGACACTGTCAAGCACCTGCCACAAGCCGGCCTCGCGTTCGCTGGTGCCGGACTCGATCTCGGCCAGGCCCAGCAGCCGGGCGTGCTCACCGCCGACGGTCAGACGGTCACCATCCTGCCCTGCGTGGCGGTCGATCCGAACGTCTTCGCCACCGCGAAACGCTCGGGCGGCCGGCCGTGCGATGACCCCCAGCTCATCCCCGACATCCGGGCCGCGGCGGCCAAGCCGGGCGTGGTCATCGTCTTCCCGCACTGGGGCACCGAGTACGTGTACCCGCCTTCGGGCCTTCAACGCAGCTTCGCCAAGCACTGGCTGGCGGCCGGCGCCGACCTGGTCCTCGGCTCCGGACCGCACATCGCCGGCGCGATCGGCGATTTCGGCGGCAAGCTCTGCATCTTCTCGATGGGCAACTTCCTGCTCGACCAGAACTGGGCCGAGATCACGATGGAAGGGCTGCTCGTGGAGGTCACGTTCAACGGCGACCAGGTCGTCCAGACGCGCCTTCACCCGACGCTGATCCTGGACCTCACCCAGCCCAACCTGCTCGACCCGGAGACCACCGCCGTCGTCTACGGGCGGATCGAGAAAGCTTCGAAAGGCATGCTCGACTTCTGACCCAGACGGCGACCGGGGCGCGCGAAGGCCTCCGTGCACGAGAAAAGGCCTCGACCCTTGCGGGCCGAGGCTTCCCAATGGGGATGTTCGAGGGTCGGCGTCAGCAGGAGGTGCCGACGCGGTAATCCGAGCCGGGGCCGGCGCTGTCGTCCGGCTCGAGCAGGCCGCCGGCGGGCGTGCCGACCGAAGCGTAGGTCTGGGCCCCGGGCCCGGACAGCGCGGCGCTTTGCGCCGGTGCTCCGACGGTACTGAGCGGCGTGGAGATGGTGATGAACCCATTCGCAAGGTCCATCGAGCCCGTCGCCGTGCCAACGTTGTTGAAGAGCGAGCCGCCGGTCGCCGTCGTATCGACCGTCCCGTAGCTGTAATCGACCAGCAGGGTCGGGTCGTTCGGATTAGGCGTCGTGCCCGGATACTGCGCGCCGAGGTAGTACTCGGTGCCGCCTGACTGCCAGGTGGCATACCAGTTGTCGCCATCACCGCCGAGGCCGGGATGGCCGACGGGATCGCTGTTCAGGCTGACCATGCGCAGTACGGTCGTGACGTTCGTGGCATCGCTGCTGAGGCCCATGGCCCGGATGTCCATCGCGTCGACGTTGCCGTTGGATGCGATCGGATGCGAGTCGCCGACCGGGTCCTTGAGGACGCGGCACGAAGGCGATGGCACCGTGGCCGGCGGTGTGGGGACCGTCGGCGGATGCGCGATGAGGGTGGCCGCCTGGGCGATGTCGAACGAGCCGTTGCCCGTCGCGTAGTCCCAGCCGGGCGTGGCCGGATAGATGCCGACATCACCGAGGGTCACATCGTGGAAGCCGGCGCTGCCGGCCATCGCGTAGAGCCGCGGCGCGGCGAATCCGAGGGTGTTGCCGTTGACGGTCTGGAGTCGCGCCCAGACGCCGAGCGCGAGCGGCGACGCCAGGCTGGTGCCGCCGATCTGTTCCGGCTGGCCGCCGACCATCACGGTCGCGCCCGTGTTCGGATCGGCGTCCATGGCGATGTCGGGCAGGTTCTTGCCGACGCACGCGACGGTGTCGACGCATGCCGAGCCGGTCGGCGGGGTCACGCCCTGCTGCCAGTAGGGCTGGTACTCGTAGAGGCTCGGCCCGCCGCCACCGGCGACCCAGGCGACTTCGTTGTTGTAGGTACCGTCGGCGTTGGCGAGCAGCGTCGTGCCGCCGACCGAGACGACATAGGAGGATGACGCGGGGTAGTTGACGTCGGGCACGCCGGCCGGGACGCCGTTGTTCGGCGCGACCGGGCAGAAGCTGCCGGTATCGCCGGATGAGGCGAACACGGTCTGGCCCTGCGCTGCGGCTTCGCTCATGACCTCGTCGTTGACGACCATGAAGCCATCCGCCCATGCCTGGTACTCGCACTCGCCGAAGCTGGCGCTGCCGGCGCGGGCGACGTCCTGGGTCACGAAACGGTTGAACTCGAGGCCGATGTCCGCGTCGGTCAGCGACGTGGCGTCGTAGATGTAGAGATGCTTGACCGTGCCGGCGATGCCGGTCGAGGTCTGGGTATCCATGTCCCACTCGTCGGCACCGGCCGTGTCGGGGCTCTTGAGGCCGACCTTGACGACGCTGAACGGCACCTGCGGCAGCTTGTTGGTGGGGTCCGCCTCATAGCTTCGAAGGTCCTTGACCACCTGGGTCAGATCGCCTTCGGCGAAGATGGCGATGGGCGTGGCCGAGCCGCGCTTGGTGCCCCCGACGTCATAGACCTTCCAGAAGTCGCGCGCCGAATAGCCCTTGATGGTCGGCACGGTGTCGGCCGACGGCGCGGCCTGGTGCGGCAGCTGCATCGTCGAGGCGCTGGTCAGACCCAGGACGGCGACGACGGTGTTGCCCAGCGAGGTCGGCACGCGCGCCGGGCGCGAGTTGGCATAGATCTCGACGCCATGCTGGCGATAGCGCATCAGCGTCGTGTCGAAGGCGCTCTCCGCCTGCGACGCGGTGCCGTCGGCGGTCACGTAGAGACGGTTCGACTCGACGTGGACCTTGGTGAAGCCCTGCGATCGCAGGTAAGCGGCGACGGCCGCCGGTTGCGCGCTCGTCGGCCCGTAGCGCTCCGTGAACTGCGCCGGGGTCAGGTAGTGCCCGTACGCGGGCGTGCCCGCGATGGAGGCGTCGTGGGTGAACTGCGCCAGTCCGGCCTGATCGCGCAGGGCGAGACCGACCGAGATGCGCAGCGGCGTATTGGCCGCGAGCCGCCCAAGCGACGTCGCGTCGGCCAGGTTCTCCGTGCCGGTGCGCGTGGCGCTCCAGCCCGATGCCGCCGAGACGCCGGCGCCCGCGCCGAACGTCAGGACGAGCGCGAGACCCGCTCCCGCGAGCCCGAGGCGACTGATCCGATCCAAGGTGTCCATGGTTCGTGAGGTTCCTCCGCCTGTGACACCACGACCTGTGGTGTCGAGTGCGGCGCACCATAACAGAGGGTTGCCACCATTGCAAGTGGTGTTGTAAAGTTCGCTCCAGCCCAGACGCAACCACCGCTCGGAGGGCACCGTGGAGATCCAGAACGAGGCCGAACTGACCTCCCGACTGATCCAGCTCGGGCTGACCAGCTACGAGGCGAAGGCCTACCTCGCGCTCATCCGACGCGACTCGTTCACCGCGGCACAGGTCGCGCGGCAGGCGAACCTTCCCCGCCAGCGCATCTATGACGTGCTGGGCAGCCTCGTCGAGAAGGGCCTCGCGACCACGCGGCCCGGCGACGTCATCAAGTACGCGGCCACCGCTCCCGAACTCGCCATCGAGCGGCTGCTCGAGGCGCATCGCCAGAGCCTCGAAGGGCTGGAGATCGACGCGCGCGACACGATCAAGCGCATGACCCCGGCCTGGGCGGCCGGGCAATCGCACACCGATCCGCTCGAGTACATCGAGGTGCTGCGTGACCGGCGCGCCATCAACGAGCGTTTCGGCGAGCTGCAGGCATCGGTGAAGAAGGAGATCCTCGTCTTCACCAAGCCGCCCTACGCCACGCCGCCGCAGGAGAACGACGAGGGCATCGCGGTCACCCAGACCCACACCGCCCGCAGCGTCTACGAGTTCTCCGCCTTCGATGATCCGCGCTTCATCGCTGGCGTCAAGGCGTTCGTGGCGGCCGGGGAGGAGGCCCGTTTCGTCCCCGAGCTGCCGCTCAAGCTGGTCATCATCGACGAGACCATCGTCATGTTCGGCATGGAGGATCCGGTCGCCGGCACGACCGAACTGACCATCGTCGTCGTCGAACACCCGTCGCTTGCCAAGACACTGAAACTGTCGTTCGACGCGGTCTGGGCATCGGGGCTGACATTCGAAGAGGCGCAGCAGCGTCTCCAGGATCGGCAACTCGAACCGGCGTAGGCAGGCGCCACACAAGCACAGGAGATGACGAGATGAGGATCCGCGTCGCGGCCGCCCTGGTCGCCCTCCTCGCAGTGGGGATCGTGGCCGCGCCGACGGTAGCCGCCGGAGGCGTAGCCGCCATCGGCAAGACCGCCCATCCGAAGCCCGCGGCCGACGGAGCGACGCCGTTCCGCGACGGCCTTGCGGACCTGCTCGCTCACCCGGAGCGTGTCGACGCGCGCGTCCCGTCACTCATCGCCGGCTACACCGCGGGTGAGGTGCCCGTGCTGGCCAAACTGCGCCGCCAGCCGACGACGAGCGATCTCCGTCAACTGCGACACCTCGGCGCGCGCGTCCTGCGCACGTACGTGACCATCCCGGTCGTGGCGTTGTCTGGCCAGCCGTCGGCGATCACCGCCGTGGCGCAGCTCGCGTGGGTGCGCTGGATGGTGCCGATCGAAGTCGTCCAACTGCTGTCCGAGCCCGAGGTCGATCAATCGAACCCACCCACCGGCGGCCCCATCGACGTCGGCGTGCCCGCGCTCTGGGACGAGGGCATGACCGGTCAGGGCGTGACCATCGCCGTCCTCGACACGGGCGTGGACATGACCCATCCCGATCTCGACGACAACGATTTCCGCGCGTGGGGCGATCCACCCAACGCCCCGGTGCTGACCAACGGGCCTAAGGTGATCCAGGCGCGCAATTTCAACGAGGGCGCATGCGCCGTCCCCGACAGCGGCGCCTTCGACGGACACGGCCACGGCACGCACGTTGCGGCCATCGCGGCGGGGACCGGCGAGGGCGATCCGACCACCTCGAGCGACGACGGCCTCCACATGGGCATGGCCCCGGACGCGACGCTGGCGGTCGCCAAGGTCCTGACCGATGCCGGGATCGGCGTCAACAGTGACCTCCTGGCCGCGCTCGAGTGGGCAGCCATGCCCGCCGGCAGCGGATCACCGACCTGCCCGGCCGTCGGAGCGCAGGTGGTCAACACCAGCCTCGGCACCGACTCGCGCCCGACCCGCCTGAACTCCGGTCATGACACCGACCTCGTCAGCCAGATGGTCGATACCCTGGCAACGAAGTACGGGACGGTCTTCGTCGCCGCGGTCGGCAACAGCGGCCCGTACATCGGCAGCGCGCTCGAGGCACCGGGCGGTGCCTCGCAGGCCCTTTCGGTGGGCGCCACGGCCAAGGATTGGGACGTCGATCACGATGCGACCGCGGCCGGCGACACGTGTTCCGGCTATCAGCACACGCAGCCTACCTGCCCGGCTGACGCCCCCGGCACGCAGCGCACGTCACTCGCCGAGTTCTCGTCGCGCGGCCCTCTCGAGGGTCGCCTCCTGAAGCCCGATGTGGTCGCGCCCGGCTACGACATCGTCTCGGCGCAGGCCGCGGAGGGCGCCGCCCTCGCCTCCAACGATCTCAACATGGGCACGCGCACCGACCCGTACTACGCCACCGCGAGCGGCACGTCGATGGCGTCGCCGGCGACGGCGGGCGTGGTCGCGCTGTTGCTCGACGGCTATCACGACCGATATGGCAAGGCACCGCAGGGACCTTCCGGCGTGGCTGGGTTCAAGGCGAGCGCCGAGGTCCTCGTCCGTGCCGCGCTGATGAATACGGCCGACTCCGGGCTCTACGAGTCGCGCTGGATCCTGACGACCGATGACGGCACGGTCTCATCGGCAGCGGGGTGCCCCGTGCCCGACCCGCTCGCGCCGACGGTGTGCAGTTTCGCCGACATCATCACCGGTGGACTGACCGGTTCGCTGGTCTTGGCCGGGACGCGCAACGGCCCCACCGACCCGTATGTCGGTCCACTCGCCGAAGGCGCCGGCAAGATCCAGCCGGCCGCCGCGATCGCGGCGCTGCGCGACGGCGTGGTCATCTACCGCGCTGCGAGTCACGCATCGGCGGCGACCCTTCCCGGCGATACCGCGTACCAGGGCGCGTGGATGATCACCAACGCCGTCCCGGGCAAGATCGAGACGGATCCGTTCATCCTGCGCAACGCTCCCGGCGCCCCGGCCACGGTCGCACGCTTCCGGTTCGCGTCTGGCAACCCGAGCGACGGCAGCCACGCCATCCCGACCGGTTCGGCGCCGGGCGCATGGACGATCCAGCTGCCGAAACCGACCGCCGTGCGCGCCGGCGGCAGCGCCAAGGTGGGCTTCAGCATCACGCCGCCCCCGGGCACGCCCGCTGGCACCTACTCGGGCGCCGTCATCGTCGAGGTCGCCAACGGGCAGCATCTCCGCATCCCCGTCCTGGCGACGGTCGCCCTTCACGACCCCGACCTGGCCGCCGGCAACGCGCCGAGCCCCCGATGCGAGATCGTCTCGGACCACGACGTCTTCGCCAAGGGCGACACGGTCTGGCCATCGGCGGCTGGTGTCGCCAACGGCGCCATGTCCGACTGGCTCGTGTATCCCGTCGACCTGGCGCCCGGCCTCGCCTACGCGCGCTTCTCGGTCTACGACGCCGCGGCCGGCGACGAGACCTACGACCTGTACCTCTACGCGAGCGACTTCTCGCTCGTCTCGAGCACGCACCCGTTCGCTGCGCCGGGCGTGACCGACGTGAACGCCAACAACGCGCGTGGTCCATCGACGCAAGCCGATCCGCAGGTCCTCGTCCTCGATCACCCGACGTCCACGAGGTACTACATCGCCGTCAGCCGGGCGCGCGTGGGCACGGTCGACGCGATCAACGGCGACTTCGGAGCCTTCGTGCTGACACTCGACGAGGTGGGGCCCTGACTACGCCTCGGCCGGGAGGCCCTCGAAGAGATCCGTTTCGGGGATGCGCACACCGACGTCCGAGACGCGCAGGGTGAAGTCCTCGGTCGGCTGGACCGCCCGCCACTCATCCGGGGAGAGCATCAGGAAGAACCCGTCGGCGGGAAGTTGCGTCACGTGCTCGCGCATCGCGGCCAGCTTGGCCTCGAACGCGTCTGAGACGTCCACGCGCGTGGTCACCGGACCCTGCGCATCGGCCATCTTCTTCATGTGGGCTTCGCGGCCGGCCCGCTGCTCGTCGGTCTCGTCCTCGGGCGGCGTCCACCAGGTCTTGACGCCCTTCTCCCTGAGCAGGTCCTGGAACTCCTGCCGACGGGCGATGTCGAGCACGGTCTCGTACAGCTTGAGAGGCTGCCACGGCTCCAGGCCGTCCTTGAGTTGCTCGGGATACGCGGCCGAGTCGCCGGCGCGTTCGAAGGCGCGCTTGGTCGTGGTCGCGGCGCGGATGTGGTCGGGATGGCCATAACCGCCGAAATCGTTGTACGAGACGAGCACCTGCGGGCGGTACCGGCGGATGAGGAGCACCAGGCGACCGGCGGCCTCGTCCTCGTCGGCCTGCCAGAAGCTGCGCTTGTCCCCGTTCTGTGGCGTGCCCATCATCCCCGAGTCGTGATAGCCGAGCCACTCGTGCTCGATCGGGCCGAGGCGGGCCAGGGCGCGTTTGAGTTCCTCGGCGCGGATCTCGGCCAGTCGGGCGTGGTTCTCGGGCGTGTCCATCTCGGGCACGACGATCTCGCCGTGCTCACCGCCCGTGCAGGTGACGCAGATGACGCGGTCGCCCGCGTGCGCGTAGCGCGACATGACGCCGCCGGTGGCGATCGTCTCGTCGTCGGGGTGGGCATGGACGGTCATGAGGGAGTGTCGATCAGCCATGGTCGGATGCTACCCGAGGTGCGGCGCGGACCGTCGGCCAGAGGGCCAGATCGATCTCCGGGGCGAGTGCAGCGAGTTCGGCAAGGTCGGGCGCATAGGCAGCGGCGAGCGTTGCGCGGAGGGCGGCCGACAGCTCGAGCTTGTGCCCGGTGGTCGGGTTGACTGGACGCTCGAACGCGCTGGCCGGCGGGCTGAACGGGCGGAGGCCGAGGAAGTCGAACGTCCTGGCCAGCTCGGCGGCCGGGTCAGCCCGGCAACGCTCGTACTGGAGGATCAGCACCTGATCGTGCGGCAGGGCCCGGAAGACCCGCCGGAGCTGCTGCGAGTAGAGGCCGCGCTGGAAGGCGCCCATCGCACCCAGCCGGTCGAGCGGCGACCGCGACAGCTCCTCGGTGTGGGCCATGCTCGACCGGTAGCGCTCCACGGGGTCGCGCAGGAGGATCAGGATGCGTGCCTCGGGCGCTGCGCGGTGGATGAGCGCCGGAGCCCAGAAGTCGATCATGTAGCCGGGCGTCCACTCGCCGGAACGGCCGCCCGCCGGCCGCGGGAAGTAGCGGGCGTAGAGCGCCGCGTCCGCGGTCGTGAAGGGGCGCTCCCAGTAGCCGTCGAAGAAGTGCAGCTCCTTCGGCTGGCTGGCGATGCGATGCACGTCGGGGTGCTCGTGGATGAGCGCGCTCCACCAGGACGTGCCCGCCTTCTGCGCCCCGATGCCCACGAAATCGGGCGGTCCGGCGACCCAACCGCGCGGCGTTCCTGGCGGGGCGCCGGGTCCGGGCGGCCTGTGGCCGCGCCATCGCCGCACGGTTCGCAACCCGCGGACGGCCTGTTGGCGCACCCGTGCCGATGTCGTCATCGGCCGAACCCGCTCCACAGTGACGGGTCGAAGTCGTCCGGCAGCAGCGCGGCGAGGCGCGCGTTCTCCGGCGCGTAGGCGTCGGCCAGGGCGGCGCGCTGGTCGGGGCGCAGCTCCGTCTTGGCGACGCGCGATTCGTTGACGCGCCGATCGACGTCGATGGCGTCGGCGGCGTCCGGATCGAGCCCCAGGAATGCGAAGGTCCGACGCAGCTCTCCGCGTGGATCGCGGACGCAACGCTCGAACTGGAGCACCAGCACCTGCTCACGCGGGAAGATCGACCACAGGCGCAGCAGCTGGTCGGCGTAGCAACCTCGCTGGAAGCCGCCGTTGGCGGCGGCGCGCGCCGTCCAGGCAAGCGTCAGGCGGTTCTCGGTCAGCGTCACGCCGGAGCGGAAGCGCTCGATCGGGTCGCGCAGGAGGACCAGCAGCCTGGCCTCGGGGGCCGCCCGCCGGAGCAGCGCCGGGATCCAGAAATCGACCATGTAGCCGGGCGTCCACTCGCCGGCCCTGCCACCCGCCGGTCGCGGGAAGAAGCGCGCGTAGGTCGCGGCGTCTGCCTCGCGATAGCTGCCGTCCCAGAAGCGGTCGAAGAAGTGGACCTCCTTCGGGACGCCTTCGGCGCGATGGACGAGGGGATGGGTGTGGATCAGCTCATCCCACCAGGTCGTCCCCGAGCGGGCGGTCCCGACACCGACGAAATCGGGCGGAGCGACGATCCAGCCGGGTGGCGTGGCCGGAGGCTCGTTCCGGGCGGGCGGGGCGGCCCCACCACCACTTCGAGCGAGGCCGCTGATGCCGCGCGCGATCTTTCGGACGCCGGTCACCGGGCGCGGGGCGAGGGATGCATCGCGGCGATGATACGGGAGGGCTTCGGGGGCTAGCATCGGCGCGTGCCTGACCCCATGAGCGACGCGCGCCCGGAAGGTCCGTCGCGCGGCCCACTGGCCGGCCTCCTGGTTTGCGACCTCTCGACCGTGCTCGCCGGCCCGTACTGCACGATGCTCCTGGCGGATCTCGGGGCGGAAGTCATCAAGGTCGAGCCGCCGACCGGCGATCCGACCCGACTGTATGGCCCGCCCTACGTCGGTGGCACGGCCGGCGGCGATCCGGGCGAATCGGCCTACTACCTCTCGATCAACCGCAACAAGCGCGGCATCGCGCTCGATCTCAAGTCCGACGCCGGCCGCGAGGTCCTGCGGCGGCTCATCGCCCGCAGCGATGTGCTCGTCGAGAACCAGCGGCCGGGCGGCATGGACCGGCTCGGATTCCCCGACGCCGAGTTGGAGCGCCTCGATCCCCGCCTGGTCCGACTGTCGATCAGCGGTTACGGTCAGTCCGGCCCGGACGCCGACAAGCCCGGCTTCGACTTCATCGCCCAGGCGGTCTCCGGACTGATGTCGATCACCGGCCAGCCCGATCGGGCCGACGGACAGCCGACCAAGGTGGGCGTGGCCATCTCCGACCTGACCACGGGGATGCTCGGTGCAGTGGCCATCCTGGCGGCGCTGCGTGAGCGCGACGTTTCCGGGCGCGGCCAGCGCATCGATCTGAGCCTGCTCGACGCGACCGTCTCGTGGCTCATCAATCAGGCCGCGAACTACCTCGTGGGCGGCGTGGTGCCGGGGCGGATGGGCAACCTGCATCCCAACATCACGCCCTACGAGACGTTCCCGACTGCCGACGGGGAGATCGCCGTGGCGGTCGGGTCGGAGCGGCAGTGGGTGAGGTTCTGCGAGGCTCTCGGTGTCGCGGCGTTGGCCGCCGACCCGCGATTCGCCACCAACGGCGCGCGTGTCGCGAACCGTGACGCGCTCCGGGCGCTGTTGGCGCCGCTGTTCGCGGCACGCACCTCGGCCGTGGCGCTGGCCGAGCTGCAGGCGGCCGACGTGCCCTGCGGCGCGGTCCGCGACCTCGCCCAGGTCTTCGCCGATCCGCAGGTCATCGCCAACGAGATGGTGGCGACGGTCGAGCATCCGACGATCGGTCCGCTGCGCCTGACGGGCATCCCCTACAAGTTGAGCGCGACGCCGGGGAGCATCCGCCGACCGCCGCCGCTCTTCGGCGAGCACACCGACGAGATCCTCGCCGAACTCGGATACGCGCCGGCCGAGATCGCCACGCTCCACGCCGAGGGCGCTGCGCGGCGCCGTTAAGGTCAGCGCCGATCCGTCATCGCGTGGTCACCGATGGTGGGAAGCGTAGGCTTGTCGGCGATGATCTTCTCTCGTGCGCGCTGGGTCGCGGTCGCTCTCGCGCTCGGGGCCATCGCCGTGGTCGAGTTGCTGAGTGACACCGTGCTCGACTCCGCGCTGACGTTCCCGTGGAACACGCTCATGGTGGTGGCCACCATCGGCATCGTGGGGGCGCTCGGCGCTGTGCTCGCCTTCCGGAGCATCGATCGGCTGGCCGCGACGCTGCGCGAGCGCAACGCGGAGTTGGAGGCGAGCGAAGCCGCCACGCGGGCGCTGCTTCGGGTGAGCATCTCGTTATCGACGCTCTCCGAACTCGACCAGATCCTGGGCGCGGTCGTCGAGAACGCCCGCTCGCTGCTCGCCGCCGACGTTGCGTTGCTCGTGCTCTTCCGTTCCGATGCCACGCTCCGCCTCGCCGCGTCATCCGGCCCAGCTGCCGCCTTCGTCAGCACCGGCGAGCAGCCTGGCACGGATTTCCGGCGTTTCGTGGATCCGACGATGGTGCGCAGCCACCTCGCGGCACCGGTCCAACGCGCCGGACGCTCGGTCGGGACGCTGGCCGTTGGTTCCCAAGAGGAACGGGCCTATGGCGTCGACGCCGTCGAGATCCTCGCCTCGCTCGCCAGCCAGGCCGCCGTCGCCATCGAGAACGAGCGGTTGGCCGAGCAACTGCGCGAGCTCGCCATCCGCGGCGAGCGCGAACGCATCGCTCGCGAGATGCATGACGGGTTGGCACAGGTGCTCGGCTACGTCAACACCAAGTCGCAGGCGGTCGAAGAGCTGCTGGCCGGCGGACGCACCGAGGCGGCCCGCGCCCAGCTTGCCGAGCTGGCGGCAGCGGCCCGGTCGGTCTACGTGGATGTGCGTGAAGCCATCCTCGGCTTGACCAGCCCCATCGCGCCCGAGCGCGGCCTCGTCGGGGCCATCGAGGAGTACGCCCGACGCTTCTCCAGTGCATCGAAACTGGCGACGTCGGTCGAGGCGAGCCCCATGGCTCGCGAAGTGCGCCTCGCTCCGGAGGCGCAGGCACAGACGTTCCGGATCGTCCAGGAGGCGCTCACGAACGTGCGCAAGCACGCCGCGGCGCATCGCGCTTCGATCGCCGTCGACTCGGACGCAGGGGAGCTCCGGGTGACGGTCCAGGACGATGGCCGCGGCATCGGGCCCGACCCGGGCCAGCCCGGCGAGTGGCCGCGTTTCGGCATCAAGGCGATGCATGAGCGCGCCGAGGCGCTTGGCGGGACGCTCCGGATCGAGCGCACGGAGCCCGGCACGCGGCTCGTGCTGAGCGTGCCGCTCGGTGCCGCGCTCGAGATCGGCTGATGCGCATCCTGCTCGCCGACGATCACTCGCTGTTCCGCGACGGTGTCGCGTCGCTGCTCGAAGCGTGGGGCCACGAGGTGGTCGGCCAGGCCTCCGATGGCGCCGAGGCCATCGTGCTGGCCGATCGATCGCGTCCCGACCTGGTTCTGATGGACGTCCGGATGCCGGTCCTCTCCGGGCTGGCCGCCACGCAGCGCATCAAGGCCGACCACCCTGAGATCCCCATCGTCATGCTCACCGTCAGTGAAGACGAGGACGACCTCTTCACCGCCATCAAGGCCGGCGCACAGGGGTATCTGCTCAAGAACCTGGAGAGTCGTCAGTTGCGCCGCATGCTTGAGGCGGTGGCCCGCGGCGAACCAGCCATCACGCCAGCCACGGCAGCTCGGATCCTCGAGGAATTCGCGCGCATCGACAGAGCCGCCGGCGCTCCGGCCGACCCCGATCGCCTGACCGACCGCGAGCTGGAGGTACTCGGGCTCGTGACCCGTGGCCTCCGCAACAAGGAGATCGCCGCGCGGCTGGGGATCAGCGAGAACACTGCCAAGTTCCATCTGAAGAACATCCTCGAGAAGGTGCATGTGCGGAGCCGCACCGAGCTCGCCGCACGAGCGGTCCAGCAACGGCTCGTCGCGGGCGACTGACCAGCCCAGCGACTGACCAGCCGAGCCGGCGGCCTCACCGGCACGGGCCGGATGGCCCCCCGGCGCCTACCCGTATGAGTAGGGCGCATCCCCTGCCATCGCATGTGGTCGTCGGGCTCGCGGGCCGCGATGCTCCGGGACATGGGCTATCGCATCACGATCGATCGGACCGGCTGTATCAACTGCGGCGTCTGCATGGATGTCTGCCCCGTGCAGGCGCTCGACATGACCCGACCGAACCGTCCCGGTGTGGAGACGGGCGGGCACGGAGCGCCTCTCCGTTGGATGATGGAGTTCCCGACCCAGGTCGGAGAGTGCATCGGCTGCTCGATCTGTATCCGGGAGTGTCCGGTCGAGGTCATGACCCTCGACGCGGTGTCCGGCTTGACGCCGCTCCAGCCCCGCCAGGGACCGATCACCCCGCCGTCGCCGATCGGCAACGCGTGGCTGCCGCTCGGCCTGGTGACCCGCGAATCGCTGAAGCCGGATCACCCGGAGCCATACGATGGGCTCCACAGTTGGCGCACCTCGGAGCGTCCGCAGTCGTGGCAGGTGTGGCGGACCATGCTGGGCGACGCTCGCCCCGATCCCATCGCCCCGTGCCAGGCCGCCTGCCCGGCGGGAACTGATGCCGGCCGATACGTCGGCCTGATCGGCAAGGGCCTCTATGCGGATGCCTATGCGGTGGCGGCCGAGGTCAATCCGTTCCCGTCGGTCTGCGGATGGATCTGCACGGCACCGTGCGAATCGGCCTGCCGCCGGGGGACCCTTGACGAGCCGATCGCAATCCGTGACCTGAAGCGATTCGCAGCCGAAGCAGGCAAGTTGCCATCGATCGAGCCGCCAAAGCAGCGCCGGCCCGAGAAGGTCGCCATCGTCGGTGGCGGACCGGCCGGGATGTCCGCCGCGTACTACCTGGCGCGTCTCGGCTATCCGGTCACCGTCCTCGAGGCGATGCCCGTGCCGGGCGGGATGATGGCCATCGGCATCCCCGAGTACCGCCTGCCGCGCGACGTGCTGCGCGAGGAGATCGGCCGTATCGTCGGCCTGGGCGTCGATCTTCGCCTCGACACGGCGATGGGCCGCGATTTCACGCTGAGCGACCTGGAAACGCAGGGCTATCGCGCCATCTTCGTGGCGACGGGCGCGTCCAAGAGTCGGCGCCTGGGCGTCCCCGGAGACGAGTCACCGGGCGTCGTGCCCGCGACCTACTTCCTGAAGCAGGTCAACCTGGGCGAGAAGCCCAGGCTATCCGGACCGGTGATGGTCGTCGGCGGCGGAAGCACCGCCATGGACGCGGCGCGGTCCGCGCTTCGCAGCGGCGCGGCGTCAGTGACGATCCTGTATCGCCGCGATCGCGCCGACATGCCTGCGCAGGCCGAGGAGGTCGAGGCGGCGGAGCGTGAGGGCGTCGTCGTGCGCACCGGTACCTCGGTCGTCGAGGTCCTCGGCGACCACGGCATGACCGCCATCCGGATCGTTCGCCAGGAACCGACCGGTAAGGTCGAGAGCGGCCGCGCCCTCTTCGCTCCGGTTGCGGGCAGCGAGGAGGAACTGCCCGCGACGACGCTCCTGGTGGCCGTCGGCGAGGAGCCCGACCCATCGATCCTGCCCGAGGGGGCCGGCATCGAGGTCAGTGCCTTCGCGGGCATCGCGGCCGACCGACGGACGCTGGCCACCGGTCGCGCTGGTGTCTTCGCCGGTGGCGACGTCGTGTCGGGCCCCAAGACCATCATCGACGCGGTCGCGGCCGGGCGGCGAGCCGCCGCGTCCATCCACGAGTATCTGTCTGGCGCGCGCGACGGCGAGGCCGAGATCCTGGCCACGGTCCGCTATCGGACCGCCCATGAGAAGGTCCTGACCGTCAACCTCGCGACCACGCCGCGCACGCACCGCCCGCTGCCGATGTACGAGCCGGGCTCGTTCACCGCGACGCAGGTCGGCTTCGACGAGACCGCCGCGCGCCACGAAGCGAGCCGGTGCTTCCGCTGTGACGCCGTCTACCGCGCCGCCGAGGTCGACGTCGTCGACGGTCGAGGACCCGGTCGCTCGGGGCCACCGACGATATCCACCGCCATGCCGGGAACAACGCCGGCACCCTTCACCACACCGGAGGTCGCCTCATGACACCAGACCAGGTCTCCGGCTTCTTCGCTGCCGGCGAGAGCTTCGTCGAGGGGACCATCGCGGCCGCCCTCGTCGCGTTCTGGTTCATCGTCGTGGCCGTGCAGCTGGCACGTCCCTACATGCTCCGCAACCTGAAGAAGTTCACCCTGCGCCTGGGCGCCGACCTGTGGTGGATCATCTATGTCGGGCTGCGAGATCTGCTCATCGTGTCGCTGTTCCTCGGCGGGTTCATCTTCTTCTACCCCGATGTCGTGGCCGCTCAGGACCTGCCCATCACCGGTGGCCTGGCGACCGCCTGCGTCTTCGCCGTAATGCTCCTGAAGCTCGTCTCGAAGGGCGAGGCGGATGTCCGGAGCTATCGCCTCCAGACATTCCTCATCGGGCTCGGGGCGACCCTCTACATCGTCCCGTACATCCTGGGCGTCCAGGTCACCCAGCTCGGAGGGGACTCCGCCGACTGGCTGGCCTCGATCTTCGTCAGCTCGCGCAACACCGATGTGTCCCTGCCGCTGGCATACCTGTCCGCCGCGTTGGTCGGGATCATGGCGCTGGTGGCCGTCGCCTACAACCTGCGCCAGCCCAGCGCTCGACCGCAACGTGAGATGTCGACCGAGGAGACCGCTCGATGAGTGCCGACGACTTCACCCACGCCCTGGTAACGGGCGGTTCCGCATGGCTGGTCCTGTCGGTGTCGGCGGTCCTGCCGATCCTGTGGGCGTTCACGCTGATCCTCCACTTCGCTCGACCGTACATGCTGCAGTTCCTGCAGACCCTCACGCTCCGCTTCGGGGGCGACGTGTGGTGGCTCGGCTACGTCCTCTTCCGTGACGGGCTGATGCTCGTCACGCTCGTCCTCAGCATCACCTTCCTGTTCCCGAACCTGTACATCGGCCTGGGCCTGCCGCTCACCGCGCCACTCGCCGTGGTCGTGCTGTTCTGGGCATTGACCGTCAAGTTCCTGCGCGACACCGACGACGACCAGAAAGCCTTCCAGCTCGAGAGCGTGCTGTTGATCATCGCCTCCGTGCTGTACATCGTCCCGCAGATCTATGGCCTGGAAGCGACCGACCAGGTCGACCGGCTGAACTCGGTCGGCCTCGGATGGGTGCCGGGCACGCTCGTGGCGCAAACCGACAGCGGCGTCAACGGCCTCGCCTGGCCGATCCTCGCGGTCAGCCTGCTGCTCTTCGCCGTCACCGGCGCCGCACTGTTCTGGCGGTTCCTGATCGGCATCGGCCACGAGGCGGAAACGGAGGACGCGACCGCCGCCTGATCCTCTGCCCTCACTGGGAACGTGAGCCGGGCGTCATGCCCGGCTCACGTGATTCGTGGCCACATCTGCCGATGCGAGCCCGGGACACGGTCGCGGCGAGGATTCCCGATACTTGGCGGCGATCACCTCGCACGGAGCGGACCATTGACCGACACGCGCGAACGCTGGGCGCTCATCCTTGGAGCCAGCAGCGGATTCGGGGAGGCGACGGCACTCGCCCTGGCCGCCGATGGGTACGAGATCGCCGGTGTCCACCTCGATCGACGAGAAGGACAGCGGCACGCCGACGAGATCAGGGCCCGCATCGAGGCGATGGGCCGGCGCGCCGCGTTCTTCAACGGCAACGCCGCCGACGATGAGAATCGGGCCGCGGTCATCGGCCGCGTCGCGGCCATCCTCGCCGAGCGCCGCGCCGCAGGCGCCCAGCCGTACGTCCGGGTGATGCTCCACTCGCTCGCGTTCGGCACGCTCAAGCCGTTCCTGGCCACGGCACCCGGCGACGCCATCAGCCGCCGGAACATGGAGATGACGCTCGATGTGATGGCCCACAGCCTCGTTTACTGGGCGCAGGACGTCTGGCGCGCCGGCCTGTTCGGCGACGGCTCCAAGATCTACGCCATGACCAGCGAGGGCTCGACGCGGGTGATCGCCTCGTACGGGGCGGTCAGTGCCGCCAAGACGGCGCTCGAGTCGCACTGCCGCCAGCTGGCCATGGAGTTCGCCCGACTCGGCACCGGCGTGACCGTCAATGCTGTTCGTGCGGGCGTGACGATGACGCCGGCCCTGATGCAGATCCCCGAGCGCGACAAGCTCATCGCCCATGCCAACGACAAGAACCCGATGGGCCGCATGACCACCGTCGACGACGTTGCCGCCGCCCTCGTCGCGCTGTCCGGTGACGGCACACAGTGGATCACCGGCAACGTCATCGGCATCGACGGCGGCGAGCTTGTCTCCGGCTGAGCTCGGGCTGAGTGCGGGATCGCTGAGCGGTCGGTGATCCTCACCCCGGGTAGTGACGTCGCTCTCCTGCTGGTCAGCGTCGCGGCCGGGCTCCTCGGTGCGCTGGGCGGGGTCGGCGGCGGTCTCATCGTCGTGCCGGTCCTGACCATCATCTTCGGCGTCGACATCCACCTCGCTGCTGGGGCCAGCATCGTGGCAGTCATCGCGACCAGCTCCGGAGCTGGCGTCGCGTTCGTCCGCGACGGACTTGCCAACATCCGCATCGCGATGTTCCTCGGGTGGGCGACCGCCATCGGAGCCATCGTCGGGGCACTGGCCGCATCGGAGCTGCCGGCATCGGTGCTGCTCCTGGTGCTGGCCGCCGTCCTGCTCGTCTCGGTTGCGATGCAGCTGCTCCGGCTGAGCGAGGAACCAGGATCGGAGCCGCTGCCCGCGCACGACCGCTTCCGCCTGTCCGGGTCCTACTACAGCATCCGGCTGCGAAGCGAGGTGCCCTACGCCAGCCGACGCGTGCCGCTCGGGCTCGCCCTGATGGCGGTGGCAGGCGTCGTGTCCGGGCTGCTCGGCATCGGATCGGGTGCCGTGAAGGTGCTCGCCATGGACGGCGCGATGCGGCTGCCCATGAAGGTCAGCTCCGCCACCAGCAACCTGATGATCGGTGTGACCGCGGCGGCATCGGTCGGCATCTACCTGGCCCGCGGCTACGTGGACGCCCGTCTGGCGGCCCCGGTCGCCCTGGGCATCCTGATCGGCGCTCTCGTCGGTGCCCGGATGCTCGGCCGGCTCACCAACCGCAACGTCCGCGTGATCTTCATCCCGGTGCTCCTTGCCATCGCCGTCGAGACGCTCCTGCGCGGCCTGGGGGTCGGCGCATGACCGACACTCGTCTTGACCGCGCGATCGCCCTTGTGATGCGCGTCGGCGTCACCGTCAGCGCCACGCTCATCACGGTCGGCTTCTTGCTGGCGCTGGTCCTCGGCTGGGCCGGCAACGGCACATCGGCTGACGCCGCCGCCCTCGACACGACCGACTTCGCAAGGCTGCTGGAGAGGCTGGGGGATTTGCAGCCGCTTGCCATCGTGCAGGCCGGCCTGCTGGTCCTCATCGCCACGCCGGTCGTCCGCGTCGCCGTGACGGCGATCGGCTTCGCGCAGGAGCGAGACCGGCTCTATGCCGCCACGTCGGTGGTTGTCCTGCTCCTCCTGCTGGCGAGCCTGCTGCTGATCCGATGAGCCGGGGAATGGCTCAGGGTGCCGCGCTCGGTGTCGCCGAGGGCAGACCCGCGGGCCCGTAGCCCGTGAGCTCGACGTAAGCCTGGCCGCCATCGGGCTGGCCGTCGATGGTGGCGTGGACGGTCTGCGAGCCTTCCCAGTAGACGACCCCGGTCGTTGGGCGCGTGTCGAGTTCCTGGTCGGCGACTGTCGGCGTGAGGTCGAGGACGAGCGATTCGATGGGCAGCACGATGTGCCAGCCGGCCGGATAGACGGCCCCCGTCGCGGGCGACGTCCACGAGCCGGTCGAGCTGACGGTGAAGGCGGTCGACGGCAGGTGCTCAACGGTCTGGCCACGAATCAGCGTTCCGTACACGAGCGTGTCCGTGCCCGCGGTGTCGCGCACCAACGAGAGGGTCAGGCCCGTGCCGTCGTCGAGGTTCACCGCGAACCAATCCCAGCCGCCGCCGCCGACGGCGATGAAGTCGCCCCACTGGTGGTCGAACCAGGCCTCGCCGTCGACCGCCAGCGTCTGGCCACCGACGGTGATGGTGCCGCTCGCCGAGAGCCGCGGCCGCGAGTAGTAGTACGAGCCACCGGCAGCGCCGAAGTCGACGTACCCGTCGGTGTCCTCGAGCGCGACCGGGACCGTGCCCGCGTCGAGGGCCAGGTCGATGCCGAACGGCGACGCGTCGGCAGCGGTGCCATGCGCATCGAGCTGGTCGTGGCCGCCGGAGCCGACCATCGTCCACGGCTGCGCGGTGAGCTGCGGGACGCCCGGCAGGCGATCGCCGACGATGCCGAGATCGAAGCCGCTCGCCGCACCCAGGTCAACCTCGGGGCCGATCTGGGCGCGCTGGTCGTACAGGAATCGGTCGCCGCTCTCGTCGGTCAGCGCGAGATGCGACGCCCACGCGACCGGGAAACTGCCGCGCTCTGCCCGGAAGACCACGAACTCGAAGCCGAAGTGCTTGCCTGCCGCTGTCTGCAGGTGGCCGGTGTAATACCACCACTCGGTCAATCGATGGTGGGGCGCGTCATCGGCGGGCAGGACGATCGGTTGTGGGTCGGGTGGCCGAACGGCGCTGGCCGTCGGGGTCGGCAGCGAGGGCACGACGGACGGCTGGTTGGCCATCAACAGCCCGGACGGAGAGCAGGCACTCACGAGCAGCACCGCGATCAGCCCGAGCACGACCAGCTGGAGGGCCGTCCCCTCGATGACCGGCAGGCGTGACGCGATGAGGCGCTTCAGGCGCTCCGGCATCCACCAGTTCCAGTGCCCGAGCAGGCGCATCGTCGACGGCACGAGCAGCGCCCGCACGACGGTGGCATCCAGGGCCACGGCGATGGCCACGCCAAGACCGACCGCCTTGATGAGCACGATGTCGGCGAACGCGAACGAACCCGCCACCACGACCACGATGAGCGCGGCGCTGGTGACGATCCGACCGCTGCGCTCCATGCCACTCGCCACTGCAAGGCGATTGTCGCCGGTCCGGTCGTAGACCTCCTTCATGCGCGTCAGGAGGAAGACCTCGTAGTCCATCGACAGGCCGAACAGGACGCAGAAGAGGATGACGGGCAGCGTCGTCTCGACGAAACCGAGCGGCTCGAAGCCGAGGATCGCCGACAGGTTGCCGTCCTGGAAGATCCAGACGAGTGCCCCGAAACTGGCCACGATGGAGAGCGCGTTCATGATCAGCGCCTTGGCCGGCAGGACGACCGAGCGCAGCAGCACGAACAGAACGAGGTAGGTCGAGATGAGGATGAACGCGGCGCTGCGCGGGAAGTCGGCGCCCATCCGGTCGACGACGTCCTTGACCTCGGCCGCGCCGCCGCCGACCGCCACGGTCACGCCGGCCGGCGGTGCCAGCGCCGAGTGCGGGTCGCGCAACTCATCGACCAGGGCGCGGCCCTCCGGCGCGTTCGGCCCGAAGTCCGTGACGACCGAGAACGCCGTCAGGTCGCCGTTGGTGGTCCGTGCAAGCGTGTCAGCCACGAACCGATCAGCCGGGCCGTTGGGCGCGCCGAGGATGAGCTGGTACTGCGCCTCGTCCAGGCGCGGGTCGATGTCCACGATGCTGTCGACGCGCGCCACGCGCGGATCGGCCGCGATCTCACGCGAGTACGCGTACAGCCGCGCGATGTTGTCGGGCGACGTCACCGGTCCGTCCGTCTGGACGGCCAGCAGGAGTGGCGCGAACTCGCCGCGCTGGAAGTCGTCGAGCAGCAGGTCGAACGCCTGGCGCGACGGCACGCTCGGAGGCAGGATCGATTCATCGGGAGCGTCGAAGCGGACGTGCAGGAACGGAACGCCGAGGAGGACGAGCACCGCGAGCGTCGCCACGAAGATCCTGACGGGCTGATCCATGACCCGATTGGCGAGGCGCGCCCACGCGCCTTCGCCGGGCACCGCCGGCGTGCGCGGCCCGCGGCGCAGGCTGGGCACGCGCAGGGCGTCGATGCGCGGTCCGGCCACCGCCAGCACGGCCGGCAGCAGGGTCACCGCTCCAGCGAGCGCGAAGCCGACGACGATCGCGCCGGCGATGCCGACCGAGCGCAGGACCATGAACTCGAACAGGATCAGGCCGATCAACCCAAGCAGCACCGTCACGCCGCTGAAGAAGGCCGCCCGGCCGGCGGTGGCGACGGTGACGCCGATGGCATCCTCGATGACCGCCCGATCGGGCGATCCGTCCGGCAGCCGGCCGCCGCCGCGCCGCGCCAGCTCCTCGCGGAAGCGGCTCGACAACAGCAGCGAGTAGTCCACGCCGAGGCCGAATCCGAGCAGCGTGGCGATGTTCAGCACGAAGATGCTCATCGGCATGACCGAGGCGACGAGGAAGATCACGGCGACCGCGATGAGCACCGAGACGCCGCCCACGATGACCGGCACCCCGGCGGCCACGAAACTGCCGAAGACGAGCAGCAGGGCGAGCGCCGCCAGCGGCAACGAGATCAGCTCGCTGCGCTGCAGATCCTGCTCACTGACGACCTGGACATCGCCGTAGAAGACGGGGCTGCCGGCGAGATAGGTGCTGATCCCCGGGGCGGCATGGATGGCCGCCTGGATGCCGGGCACCGCGTCGGGCGCGTCATCGGGCGACAGGTCGAGCGAGACGACCTCATAGACGGTTCGCCCGTCGGCGCTGACCTGGTTGGGAGCGAGACGATGGGTCAGGATGCCCGTCACGTGCGGTGCTGACGGCACGTCCACCAGCGCGGTCGCGACGGCCGACTCGAACGCGAGATCACCAGCCTTGGCGTCGGTGTCGGAGCGGACGACGATGGCCAACGCCGACGGCGGCAGGCCGATGGCCGATTCGAGAAGCTTGCTCGTGCGCGCTGCCTCGAGATCGTCGAGCGAGAAGCCGCCCGATTGGAGGACGCTCGACGCTCGCGGCGCGAGCGGCAACGCGACCAGCGCCAGCACCGCCCAGACGGCGATGACCCACCACCGGTGGCGCGCGCACGCCCGGCCAAGTCGCTCGAACGTCGTCATCTCACGGGTCCGTCGTCACTTGTCGCCGGGGCGCGCGTCGGTCGTCGCGCGGCCGCTCAGACGATCTCGAAGGTGGTCGTGACGGTGGCGACCCCTCGGACGGTCGCGAGCACCGAGCAGTAGCGCTCGCAGCTCAGCGTCACGGCCCGCTCGACGGCCGCGGGGCGAAGCTCACCACGCACGATGAAGTGGACGGTGATGGCGGTATACGCGTACGGCGCCTCGGTCGATTGCTCGCCGGTCACGCGCACCTCCACGCCCTCGACAGGGTGGCGGCCCTTGCCCAGGATCTGGACCACGTCCCAGGCCGCGCACGAGCCGGCCGAGGCGAGCAGCAGTTCGGCCGGGCTGAAGCCGGTCGGCGGATGGCCCGAATCGGGCGGATGCGGGGCATTGATGGCGATGACCTGGCCCGGGTGCGTCCCGATCGCGCTGAACCGCTCTTCCTCCGGTTGCCACGCGACCGTCACGGTTCGCATCAGGCCCTCCTGCTCCTCGCGCTGGCTCGCCACGGCGGGCGACGTTCGCGGCCACGCCCATCATGCGCCGAGACCGCCGGAGAGGCTCGCGAGGTCAGATGTTGGCGGCGATGACCGAGAGGATGGCGCTGATCTGGGTGCCCAGGAAGAGCAGCGCGACCAGCGCCACGATGGCGATCAACCCGACGATCAGCGCGTACTCGACGAGGCCCTGTCCATGCTGTGGCACCGGGTCACTCGCCGATGACCGACCAGATGAAGCCCATGAAGATGAAGAAGCCGGCGAAAAGTCCCACCAGCGCCGGGGCGCCGACCTTGTTGGCCGGCAGGTCCTGGCTGGCCAGGAACGCCATGACCGCCATCCACAGGATGAGCAGGACAGCGAAGAAGTAGCGCGAATTGCGCCCTGTCACGAGGTGGACCCACGTCGTCTGCTTGCGCTCCGCGCTCAGCGCCACGCGCAGGAACACCGTCACCATCAGCCCGGCGATGGCGATCCCCAGGACGAGCGCGATGGGTTGCGCGATGGCCGTCTGGAATCCGCCGTACAGCGAGACGATCACGACGAACAGCGTCAAGAGAGCGACCAGGGTGCCCAACCGCTGAAGGCGTTCCATCAGGGGGGAGTCTAACAAAGGGTCGTCGGCGCGAACGGGTCGGCTGACCAGCGTGTCGGCGCTGGGGTATCATCGGCCGCTATCCAGCTTGCATAGTGTTTATGCACAGGGAGGCTCGGAGCGTGGACATCATCGCGAGCCCGGAGACGGCGCCGTTCGTGAATCAGCGTGACCCGTCGCGCGCGCTCGGGCCTGACGGCAAGCCGGCGGTCAGCCGACGCGCACCGATCTGGGCCGACGTGCCCGACGAGAAGTGGAACGACTGGCGCTGGCAACTGTCGAATCGCGTCAACGACCTCGATGAGATCGAGGGCATCCTCAACCTGACGCCCGAGGAGCGCGACGGCCTCTCCGCGCCCGACAAGTTCCGCGTCGACATCACGCCCTACTTCATCAGCCTCATCGACCCCGACGACCCGACCGACCCGATCCGCCGCCAGGTCATCCCGCTCGGCCGCGAGAACGAGGCGTTCACGGGGATGATGGAGGACTCGCTGGCCGAGGATCGCCACTCGCCGGTGCCGGGCCTTGTCCACCGCTACCCCGATCGCGTGCTGATGCTGGTGACCACGCAGTGCGCGTCATATTGCCGCTACTGCACGCGGTCGCGCATCGTCGGCGATCCGACCCAGAACTTCAACCGCAAGGACCACGAAGCGCAGCTCGAATACCTGCGCCGCACGCCGCAGGTGCGCGACGTGCTCATCAGCGGCGGCGACGGGCTGACCCTCGCGCCGAAGCTCTTCGAATCGATCCTGCGCGGCCTGCGCGAGATCCCGCACATCGAGATCGTCCGCATCGGAACGCGCGTGCCGGTCTTCCTGCCGCAGCGCGTCGATGACGAGCTGTGCGAGATGCTCGCCAAGTACCACCCGATCTGGATGAACCTGCATTTCAACCACGCCCAGGAGATCACGCCCGAGGTCTCGCGTGCGGTCGACAAGCTGACGCGGGCGGGCATCCCGGTCGGCAACCAGTCGGTCCTGCTGGCCGGCGTGAATGACTGCGTCAACATCCAGCGCGAGCTGGTCCACCGCCTGGTCGAGAACCGGATCCGCCCGTACTACCTCTACCAGTGCGACCTCGTCGAGGGCTCCGGCCACTTCCGGACGCCGGTCGGCAAGGGCATCGAGATCATGGAGGGGCTGCGCGGCCACACCTCGGGCTACGCCGTGCCGACCTACGTCATCGATGCGCCCGGAGGCGGCGGCAAGATCCCGGTCGCGCCGAACTACCTCATCAGTTACTCGGACCACAAGATCGTCCTGCGCAACTACGAGGGCTACATCACGACCTACGAGGAGCCGCTCGAGTACAAGCAGCACGACAAGGCCAACTGCAGGGCCTGCCAGAAGCCGCGGCCGGAGCCAGGCCAATCGGGCATCCTCGGGCTGCTCGAGGGGGAGCGGATGTGGATCGAGCCGCGCGGTTTCGCCGAGATCCACGAGCGCGGCAATCTTGAACAGCATCGCCTCCAGGACCCGTCGAAGTGGGTGCCCTACGGCGTCGGAGCCATCGAGGGCCAGGCGCGCGGGGCGCTCCCGGTCCTCGAGAGCGGGAATGGCAACGGCCTGCTCGACAGCGAGCGAGCCGCCACTGACACCAATGCCGGTCTCGTCGAGCCAGGCGACCTGCTGAGCGAAGAGCAGCGCGCGGAGATGGGGCGGCCCCACTACGGACCCGGCGAGGAACCACGGCCGCGCGACGGAGAACCGACCGGATCCGCCCACGGGGAGCTGCTCTAGACCGTCGCCGGTGCGACCGGATCAACGGGCGAACTGGGGCGTATCCTCAGAAGTGATGGCAACCGGTGGCCCCGAGCGGCTCAGCCCCGCCCGCCCCCGGCCCGCCCTATGGCTCCTGCCTGCGCTCGCCGCGATGGTCTGTGGCGCCTTTCTGATCGTGGCCCTGGCCGCGACGCCTCCGCAGAACGCGATCTTCGTCGACTGGACGACCTATTCGCTGGGCAGCGAGCGGGTCCTCGACGGTCAGTCCCTGTACCTGCCGGAGCAGCTTGCCGGTCCGTACCATCTGCCAGACGTGACGCCGCAAGGCTATGTCTATCCGCCTCCTTCGGCCGTGCTGTTCGTGCCTTTCTCGTACGGTCAGGTCGGGCTCGCGCTGTGGCTGATCCTGAACCTCGGGTTGCTCTTCTCGGGGCTGGCGGCGGTCGTTCGCCGCGAATTCAGGCAGCTGAGACCCGTCCCCCTGGCCCTCGTCTTCATCGGCCTGCTCATCATCATCCCGGTCCCCGGGACGGTCCTCGCGCCATTCCCCAACGGCGTGCTGACGGCGAATGTGAACGTGGCCCTGGCCGGGCTCCTGGCATGGTGCTGGGCCGTCGGGTCGCGGCGCGGTTGGATCCCCTACGTGGCCGGTGTCGTCGGGACGTTCAAGATCTTCCCCGGTGCCCTGGCGCTCTGGGCCGTCCGCCGCGATGGCTGGCGGGCACTTGCCATCGCCATCGGGGTCGCCGCCGCGATCGTCGTGGTGACCCTGCCCCTGGTCGGGATCAGCGAGTGGTCCGCCTTCTTTCGCGCGCTATCGAACGCGGAGCCGACGTGCGACGGGGGCCGGTCGTCGATCGCGTGCCTTGCGCTTCCGCTGATCGGCTCGAGCCTTGCCAAGATCCTCGGGCTCGTGGTCGGTGGCGTCCTGCTTCTGCTGGCCCTGCGAGCTCGCGGCGAGTTCATGGCGTTCGTGCTCCTGACGGCGGGGATGCTCGCGGCGGTCGAAGACGGCCACTCCCATTACCTGCTGTTCGGGTATGTGCTGCTGGTCATCGGCCTGTGCCGGCTGCGCGTCCGCCGCGGACTCCCCACTCAGGCGCCTGACGCGATGATCCCGTCGATGGGGAGCGGCGCTCCAGCAGGTACCCGAACAGCGGCAGGATGACCAGCAGGTAGCCGACGCTCGCCCAGCGGTCGAAGAAGAGCACGACGACGAAGATCGCTGTCCCTGACAGCACGACGAGGGTCCAGCGCCGCACGAGGAGCGACAGCGCGCCGATGGGGATGGCCAGCAGCCGCCCGGCCGGCAGGTCGAAGCTGTTGGCCGGCACCGGGTGGGCGGCCGCGGCGAGGTCGAGCGAGCGCAGGAAGCTGCTCGGGCCCCACACCACGAGTGGCGCCCAGCAGATCG
This sequence comes from Chloroflexota bacterium, assembly GCA_003169735.1. Lineage (GTDB taxonomy): Bacteria > Chloroflexota > Limnocylindria > Limnocylindrales > CSP1-4 > Palsa-1032. Next base: position 34,487 of record PNAP01000025.1, read on the forward strand.
CCGTCACGCCCAGCGCTGCCACGGCCGTGGCCATGCCGCCGAACCCGATGGCCGCCGGGAACCACGCGAACGCGTAGGGCTTCAACGCCGCCGCGACCGCCAGCAGGACCCCGCCGGCGCGCCGATGCCGTTCCAGTGCGAGCAGACCGGCAAACACCACGAAGGCCGGGATGCCGTCGTTGATTCCCGAGGTACTCAGCTGGACGGCGAATCCGAGCGCGCCGTAGACGGCGAGCGTCACGAAGCTTCCGCGCAGCGTGAGCAGCACCATCACTCCCGCCCCGGCGAGCACTTCGCCGATCACGCCGAGTGGCGCCGTGAGCAACATCAATGGTCCGTAGACGAACGGCGCGCCCGGCGGCATGGACGCCGCGTAGCCGATGCCATATGGGCTGCCGCCGGCGAGCACCTGCTGCAGCGCCGCTTGCCCCACGATGAGTTGGTCGGCGCCGACCGGCAGGCCGGCGAAGACGAGGCGCAGCCATATCGCCCCGACCGTCAGCGCGAGGCCGAAGAGCAGCGGTCGTCGATGGACGAGGGCAGCGGCCGGGATGGCCGCCATCGCCAGCCAGGCGGCAGGGTGCCCGAGGTTGGTGGCGTCGACGCACGTCAGCGCTCCGAGCGCCGTGAAGACTCCGAGCGCCACCCGCATGCCGAGCGGCACGCTGCGGACACGCGCCATGATCACGCGGTCAAGGCCGCCACGGGGCGCTCGAGAACACGCCGCGACCTTAGCACCCGGCATGGAGATACCCTCTCGTCATGACCATGCCTGATCGATCGTTCCCGACGGATTTCGTGTGGGGTGCCGCGACGGCCGCGTATCAGGTCGAGGGGGCGGTCCACGAAGACGGCCGCAGCGAAAGCATCTGGGACCGCTTCGCGCACACGCCGGGCACGACGTTCCACGGCGATACGGGCGACGTCGCCTGCGACCACTACCACCGCTACCGCGAGGACGTGGCGCTGCTGGCCGAACTCGGTCTCGGCGCGTACCGGTTCTCCGTCGCGTGGCCGCGGGTCATCCCAGGCGGCACAGGCCCGGTCAACGAGGCAGGGCTCGACTTCTACGATCGCCTGGTCGACGAGCTGCTCGCCAAGGGCATCGCGCCGTTCGTGACGCTCTATCACTGGGACCTGCCGCAGGTCCTCGAGGACGCCGGGGGGTGGCCCCTTCGGGCGACCGTGGATGCGTTCGCCGAGTACGCCGCGGTCGTGGCCGGGCGCCTCGGTGACCGCGTCCGCCACTTCGTCACGTTCAACGAACCGCGGGTCGTGGCGACGCTGGGATACGAGGACGGCATCTTCGCGCCGGGACGCCACGACCTCGATGACGGACTGGCCGCAGCTCACCATCTGCTCGTGGCTCACGGCAGGGCCGTCCAGGCCATCCGCGCCGTGGCACCGGACGCGAGTGTCGGCATCGTCCTCGACATCGTGCCGAAGCAGTCGGCCAGCACGGAGATGCTCGACCTCGAGTCCGCCGCCGCCGCGCAAGAGCGTCACGACCGGTGGTTCCTCGACCCGCTCACCGGCCGCGGCTATCCCCCTGACCCGCCGGAGAACTCCTGGCGTCACCTCATCCGCGACGGCGATCTCGAGCTCATCACGGCGCCCATCGACTTCCTGGGCGTCAACTACTACACGCGCGACATCGTCCGTTCGCCGATGCTGCCGCCCCTCCCCGCCGTCGAGCGAGAGAAGACGGGCTTCGGCTGGGAGGTTTACCCCGAAGGCCTCGGTGAGGTCCTCCGGTTCGTCGCCTCGCGGACCGGCGACCTGCCGCTGTACATCACCGAGAACGGCGCTGCCTACCCGGATCATCCATCCGACCCGACCCATGACCCGGAACGCGTCAGGTATCTCCGCCGGCACCTGGCCGCACTCGCCGACGCGCGCTCGACGGGCATTCCGGTGCGCGGCTACTTCGTCTGGTCGCTGCTCGACAACTTCGAGTGGATCTTCGGCTACTCGCAGCGCTTCGGCATCGTGCACGTCGATTTCGCCACGCAGGAGCGCCGGGTCCGCGACTCGGGGCGATTCCTCGAAGCGGTGGCGCGGAGCGGCCGGCTGCCCGCGGAACCCTCGACCGCCGGCGACTGATCAGATCGAGCCGCGCATCCGGGCCATGCCCGCCTCGAGCGGCTCGACGCCGCCACCACCGACCCGGGCCAGCTCCCAGTGCTCGGTCAGCACGGCCGATCGGCCAGGCTCCAACTGCTCGACCGGCCCGAGGATCTCGAGTTCCTGGTAACTCGGGCAGCCGTACGCCTCGACGTTGCAGCCGAGATCGGCATGGGCGAAGCCCGGCGCGGGCTGGAAGTGGCGAACGACCAGCACGTCCCCGCAGAGGTAGCCAACGCAGCCGCCTGCGCTGAACGTGCCCACCTTGAGCGGCGGCCCGGCGACGCCACGGACGGCTATCAGGCCGTCGCTGAGCGCCAGCCGCTCGTCCTCCCACGATGTCGACGGCCAGAGCACGACGGTCCGGTTTGGCCGAACGTCCGGGACCGCGCTGGCGATCGGCTGCGGCAGCAGGACCGCGCCGCTGAGCGGCACCTGGCTGATCGCCCACGGCGCGAGCTCCACCACCACGTCACCAGCGTTCCGGATCTCGTGGCGCAACTCCATGGTCGGCGTGAGCGGATCGAGGCGGACGGTGATCGACCGCTCCAGGCCGGTGGCTGGCTCGACCGGTCCCCGCAACCGGACGCCCGGTCCATCCTCCTCGACGACGAGGCCCTGACCATCTGGGACAGCGGCGCGGCCGGCATGCTCGGGTGCCACCCAGAGGCGATGACCGCCCACGAGGTCGTAGCGTCCGAGCGGCGTCTCCCAGCCCAGGTCCGGCGTCTCTGCGAACAGGTTCTCGGACGAACCGGCCAGACCCAATCGGACGAGGCGCGGCCCGGCCTCGGTCAGGACATCGACCCACAGGTGCTCGCTCTGGAGGCGTCGCGTCGGACGACCGAAGTAGTCCCCGCTCAGGAGATCACCGCTTCGACCGACACCGATGTCGTTCCCGGGCTCGGCAGGGCGATGGTCTGGCCCGCGACCGGCCGGCCATCGACGATGAGCGAGACGGCGTTGCCGGGGCCTTCCCGGCGCACGGCGATCTCGTAGTCCGCTCCCCGAAAGCGCCGGTGCGCCCGGAAGCCCGACCAGTCGGCCGGCATGACCGGTGCGATCCGCAGGCCGTCATGGGTCGGCGCGATGCCCAGGATCCACTGCGTGATGGCGACGTAGTTCCAAGCTGCGGTCCCGGTCAGCCACGAATTCTTGGCCTCGCCGTGCGTCGGCGCGTCCCGGCCGGCGATCATCTGGGCGTAGACGTACGGCTCGCAGCGATGGATCTCGGAGATCGTCTCGCGTGCTGATGGGTTGATGCGCAGGTAGTAGTCGAGCGCGCCGGCGCCGTTGCCGACGATCGCCTCGGCGATCATGACCCACGGATTGGTGTGGCAGAAGATCCCGGCGTTCTCCTTGTAGCCCGGCGGATAGGTCGAGATCTCGCCGAGCTCGAGGTAGTAATGCGAGAACGCCGGCTGCTGGAGCACGATGCCGTGGGCCGTCGCCAGCCGTTCGCGCACCGAGGCGAGTGCCTCGGTCGCCCGCCCATCGGCGACCCCGAGACCGGCCAGGATGCACATGCCCTGGGGCTCGATGAAGATCTGGCCCTCGGCGTTGGCGGCCGAGCCGATCACGTGGCCGAAGTGGTCGTACGCGCGCCGGAACCAGGCACCGTCCCAGCCGTGGGCGTCGACGGCAGCCGTCATGCGCTCCGCCGACGATCGGCAGCGCTCCGTTTCCGCATCGTCGCCGCGCAGCCCGGCAAGGGCTGCCATCTCGTTCGCAGCAAGCACGAAGAGCCCGGCGATGAAGACTGACTCGGCCACCCCGCCTTCGCGATTCTCGGTCGTCTGGAATGACTCGCCGGGCGTCTCGGAGAAGCAGTTCAGGTTGAGGCAGTCGTTCCAGTCGGCACGGCCGATGAGCGGCAGGCCGTGCGGCCCGAGTCGGTCGATGGTGTATCCGATGGAGCGCTGGAGATGGTCGTACAGCGGGCGCTCCGACCCAGCGGAGTTGTCGTACGGGACCGGTTCGTCGAGGATGCCCGCATCGCCGGTCTCCTTGACGTACGCCGCGACGCCTAGAACGAGCCACGCCGGGTCGTCGTTGAAGCCCGATCCGACCGCATCGTTGCCGCGCTTGGTCAGCGGCTGGTACTGGTGATAGGCGCCACCGGTGGGCAGCTGCGTCGACGCGATGTCCAGGATCCGCTGGCGCGCCCGCCCCGGGACCATGTGCACGAACCCCAGCAGGTCCTGGTTCGAGTCGCGGAATCCCATCCCTCGACCGATGCCCGATTCGAACATCGAGGCCGAGCGCGACAGGTTGAACGTGACCATGCACTGGTAGGCGTTCCAGATGTTGACCATCCGGTCGACATGCTCGTTGCCCGTCTCGACGTGGAGGACACCGAGCCGCTCGGTCCAGCGGGCGCGCAACTCGTCGAAGGAGCGCGCCACGACGGCAGGGTCGAGGTACCGCTCGATGACCGGCCGAACGCGCCGCTTGTCGATGGTCTGCGTGCCGGGCGGATCGAACTTGGCGTCGCGCGGATTCTCGGCATAGCCGAGCACGAAGATGACCTCGCGGGTCTCGCCGGGCGCGAGCTCGAGACGCACGTGGTGCGATCCCATCGGCTGCCAGCCGTGCGCCACCGAGCCGGTCGCTGCGCCGCGTTCCACGACCAGCGGCCGGTCCCAGCCGCGGTACGGGCCGAGGAAGGCATCGCGCTGCGTGTCGAAGCCGGCCAGCGGCTCGGAGCAGGCGAAGTAGGCGAAATGGTCGCGCCGTTCCCGGTACTCCGTCTTGTGGTAGATGACGCCGTCCTCGACCTCGACCTCGCCGACCGAGTAGTTGCGCTGGAAGTTCGTCGCATCGTCCTGGGCATCCCAGAGGCAGAACTCGAGCGCGCTGAAGAGCGACAGACGAGCCGGGGCTGATCGCTCGTTGGTCACGCGCGTGCGCCACACCTCGAGCGTCTCGGAGAGCGGCACGAAGAAGAGCGTCTCAGTGGCGATTCCGGCAGAACGTGATGCGATGACGGTGTAGCCCAGGCCGTGCCGGCACGAGTAGTCCTCGACGTCGCGCTGGGTGGGCTGCCAGCCGGGGCTCCAGAAGTCCCCGGTCTCGTCGTCGCGCAGGTAGAGATAGCGCCCGCCCTCATCGAGCGGCGCGTTGTTGTAGCGGTACCGCGTCAACCGCCGGAGTCGGGCGTCGCGGTAGAAGGAGTAGCCACCGGCCGTGTTGCTGATGATCCCGAAGTAGTCCTCGCTGCCGAGGTAGTTGATCCACGGCAGCGGGGTGTCCGGGCGCGTGATGACGTACTCGCGACGGTCGTCATCGAAGTGGCCATAGCGCACGGCCCGATGATAGGCTTCCGAGCCTCAGTCGAGACGTGGCACGGAGGGAGGCCGATGACCGACGCGCTCCCGAAAATCCCATGGCAGGATCGCCCGGCCGGTTCGAGCGACCTCCTGTGGCGGTCGGATCGCAATCCCATCATCGGGCGGCACCACCTGCCGCGCTCGAACAGCATCTTCAACTCGGCCGTGGTGCCGTTCGGCGATGCGTTTGCCGGCGTCTTCCGCGTCGATGACATGACCCGCACCATGAACCTGCACGCCGGCCGCAGCCTGGACGGCGTCGAGTGGCAGATCGACCCCGATCCGATCGCGTTCCAACCGGCCGACGCACGTGTGCGCGAGATCCAGGAGACGTTCGTCCACGCCTATGACCCGCGCGTCACGTGGCTCGAGGATCGCTACTACGTGACGTGGTGCAACGGCTACTTCGGGCCGACCATCGGCGTCGCCTACACGCATGACTTCGAGACGTTCACGCAGCTCGACAACGCCTACCTGCCGTTCAACCGCAACGGCGTCCTCTTCCCGCGCCGCATCGGCGATCACTACGCGATGCTCAGCCGGCCGAGTGACAACGGCCACACGCCCTTCGGGGACATCTTCTATTCGGAGAGCCCGGATCTCACCCACTGGGGCCGGCACCGCCACGTCATGGCGCCGCTCGATTGGACCTGGCAGGGGACCAAGATCGGCGCCGGCCCGACGCCCATCGAGACGCCACAGGGCTGGCTGCTCATCTATCACGGCGTGCTGACCTCGGCGAACGGCTTCGTCTACTCGATGGGCGCCGCCCTGCTCGACCTCGACGAGCCCTGGAAGGTCATCGCCCGTGGCAAGGACTACCTCCTCTCGCCACAGGTGCCATACGAGCAGGTGGGCGACGTTCCCAACGTCGTCTTCCCCTGCGCGGCGCTGCTCGACCGCCCCACCGACCGCATGACCATCTACTACGGCGGCGCCGACACCGTCGTGTGCATGGCCCACGGCCATCTGTCGGAGATCGTCACTGCGCTCCTGGCTGGGCGCTGACGGGATGCCCACGCCGCGAGTCTTCGACCAGGAAACGCTCGACCTCTTCGACCGGACGATCGAGGTCGACATCGAGACCCGGCCCGGCCCCGATGCCCCCGCACGACGCACGACCATCTGGGTCGTCGTGGTCGATGGCCGTGCCTACATCCGCTCGTACGTCGGGGCGGCCGCGCGCTGGTATCGCGACGTGCTGGCCCTGCCCGCCGCGGCGCTCATCGTCGGGGAGCGCCACATCCCCATCCGTGTCGTGCCCGCGGCCGACGCCGCATCGATCGCGGCCTGCTCGCGCGGTCTGATGATCAAGTACGCCAATGACCCTGCGACGCGCGCCATGGTGCGCGAAGACGTGCTCGCCACGACCCTGCGCCTGGAGCCCGCCTGATCGAGGGGAGCGGCGAGGTCGAGACATCGGTCGCGGGAGGCGCCGCTGCTGAAGCGGGCCTTGACGCGGCGCGAGCAGCCCAGTCGTTCCGCGCCGACGCGATGGCCACTGCGGCCAGCGCGGACGGCCCAGGAGCATCTCTGCCACTCCGCCAGAACCGCGATTTCAAGGTCTTCATGGGCGGCCAGGGCGTGTCCGCCTTCGGCGACGCGGTCACCTTCACGGCGCTGCCATTGCTCGTGGTGCTGCTGACCGGGTCAGGCGTGGCGATGGGCGTCGTGGGTACGCTCTCGACGATCCCCGATCTGGTCTTCGGGCTGGTCGCGGGAGCGCTGGCCGACCGCTGGGATCGGCGGCGGATGATGCTCTACTCGGACATCGGTCGGGCGGTGCTGACCGCGATGATCCCCATCTCGTACCTCCTCGGCATCGACACGATGGGCGTCATCCTCCTCGTGACGCTGCCCATCAACGCCTTGCGTGTCCTGTTCATGGCGGGGTTCACGGCGGCCGTGCCGGCGCTCGTCGGGCGTGACCAGATCAGTCGCGCGAGCGGTGTCGTCGAAGCGGTCAGCAGCCTCAGTTTCATCGTCGGGCCGAGCATCGCCGGCGTCCTCGTCAACATCGTCGGCGCCGCTCCCACGCTGGCCATCGACGCCGTTTCCTTCCTCTTTTCGGCCGGCGCGCTCTGGTTCATCCGTCGTCCGATGAAGGCGCAGCGAGATCCGTTGGCCGCGCCACAGCACATCGTGGCCGACATCGCCGAAGGCCTTCGATTCATCGTGGGCGAACGGACGCTGCGCACGGCCATCGGCTTCTGGGGGTTGGTCAGCGTCGTCGGTGCACCGGTCGTGCCGGCCGTCATCTTCTACCTGGTCAAGGACCTCCACCAGCCTGAGGCTGTGGTCGGCCTCGTCCTCTCCGGATACGGCGTCGGTTATCTCGCCGGTGCGCTGCTCGCCGGCCGCTTCGCGAAGGGCAGGCTCGGACTGATCATGCTCTATTCGAATGCCGCGCAGGGACTTGCCCTCCTGCTGTTCGCGGTCGGCGGAACGAGCCTCATCGAGTTCGCGGCGGCGGCCGCAGCCGGATTCTTCGGTGCGCTGGTGCTCATCCCGTACGTCACCCTGCGCGCGAGCATCCCTCCCAACGAGTTGCTGGGCCGGGTCGGCAGCGCGGCGCGGACCCTCTCGTTCGGCCTGAGCCCGGTCGGGCTGCTGGTCGGTGGCGTGCTGCTGGACGCCGTCGGTGGTGAGGCGACGATGATCGTCATCGGTGCGGTCGGTATCCTCGCCTCGGCCGGATTCGCGCTCGCGCCCGCCATGCGTCACGCCGTCGCCGGCACCGGCCGCCGCCCGTGACCGGGCGCGGAATGAGCCTGTGCTAGGCTCCCGGGCACTGTGCTGACGCTGCGTGAACTGCCCGGCCTGCCGGACCCGAACCTCCAGCCCCCGACCATCGCGGATGCTGGTGACCCGTTCACGGACCTGCGTGTCGTGCACGTCCTGGCTCGCCTGCCGCGCGGCGTCCCGGTGCGCGTCCGTGACGTGGTCGACCGCCTCAACGCCGAACATGTCGATTGGTCTTTCTCGCGGCCGGTCGTGCTCGCGGCCATCGTCCAGCTTCAGACGAACTGGATGGCCGACTATCGCAACACCAGCGGCATCCAGCTCACCGATGGCCGGACCGGCCCCGAGGTGACCATCGAGTCGAGCGCCCGGGTCGATCCCTGGATGATCGCGCAGACGACGCGGCTGGCGGCAGCGTGTACCGGGCGTCTCCGTGCCTTCGCGGTCGAAGAGGGAGCTATCCCCTAGACCGATCCGGGCGCGGCGGACGCTGGCAGCGTCGTCGGGGTAGGCTTCTACCACCAAGTCGGTAGGGAAACATGGAGTAAGTCAATGATGAGCGATTACGCGAACGACAACGCCCTGGTCAGCCCGGAGTGGGCGAAGCAACATCTCTCGGACCCGGCCGTCCGGTTCGTCGAGGTCGATGTGGACACGGCCGCCTACGAGCAGAGCCATCTGCCGGGAGCGGTCGGCTGGAACTGGACCAGCCAGCTCTCCGACGGCCTCCGCCGTGATATCACGAGCCGCGAGGACCTGTCCGCGCTGCTCAGCACGAGCGGAATCGGGCCGGACACGCACGTCGTGCTCTACGGTGACAACAACAACTGGTTCGCCTGCTGGGCGTACTGGCAGTTAAAGCTTCACGGTCTCGAGAACGTGAGCATCCTCAACGGTGGGCGCCGCTACTGGCTGGACAACGGCCTGCCCGTCACGACGGATGTCCCGTCCTACCCGCCGACGGGGATCGAGCTGCCCGCGGCCGACTTCAAACTGCGCGCTTTCCGCGACGACATCATCCCGCGGCTCGGCCAGAGCGGCTTCACCCTCGTCGATGTCCGCTCGCCGGCCGAGTACAGCGGCGAGGTCATCGCCCCTCCCGGCATGACGGAGACGGCCCAGCGCGGTGGCCACATCCCGGGCGCCCAGTCCATCCCGTGGGGACAGGCCGTTCGCGAGGACGGCACGTTCAAGAGCGCCGATGACCTGCGCACGCTCTACGCGGGCAAGGGCGTCACGCCCGACAAGGACGTCGTCGCCTATTGCCGCATCGGCGAGCGCTCCAGTCTCAGCTGGTTCGTGCTGCGCGAGCTGCTCGGTTACCCGAACGTCCGCAACTACGACGGCTCGTGGACCGAGTGGGGCTCCATGGTCAACATGCCCATCGAGAAGTAACTCACCGAGGGCGCGGCGAGGCGGTCCGGTCCGAGAGGGTCCGGGCCGCCTCTTCGATTCGTGGCGGGTCGCCGCCGAGTGGCGGGTCGCCGCCGAGTGGCGGGTCGCCGCCGCGTCACGCGTGTCTCCAAATGGGCACCTGAGGGCCATCGTTTCGCCGATTCGACTGGTGTCCTTCCACATGCGCGCCGTGCAACGCATCTGGCGAGAGGTGGCGGAATCGTGGCTCTGAGATGCCCATCTGGCGGGACGTGGCTGGCCAGCTCCCGGGCCTGAGCGGCTCAGCTCCGAGCGTCGACGACCTTGTAGATCTCGGCCAGGGTGGCGAACATCGCCGCGTCCTCAGCCCCCCAGACATTGGTCAGGAAGACGAACACGAGGTCCTGGTCGGGATCGATCCACAGGCGCGTGCCCGTCGCGCCGCCATGGGTGAACGTGCCCGGGGACGCGGGCACGAACTCCTTGACGGGCGCGCCCCAACCGATGACCGACGGCACGCCGCCGTCGGTGCGTGGCTTGCCCCAGCCAAGCGCATAGCGCGGATCGCGCGTCGTCCCATCGGCCGCGATCTCGAGGATGCCCGCCGTCTGCTCACGAGTCATCTCGGCGATGGCCGCGGCCGAAAGGATGCCGTTGCCCCCGCCTGTCCTGCGCGGCAGGAGCGCCTGCCCGAAGCGCAACAGGTCATCGGCCGTGCCCCACAGCCCGCCACCCGGGACGGCGGCACGCGCCAGGAAGCGCAGCAGCAGCTCCCGAAGGATGCGGTTGCCGAGCGGGATGCCCTCCACGACGACGATGCGCGACCGGTCGTGGCGCGGGTCGAAGGAGGTGTCGGGCATGCCGATCGGGTCGAGCAGCAGCGAGCGCAACGCCGCCGGGAACGGCCGAGCCTCGAGGCGGGCCATGGTTTCGGCCAGGAGATAGAAGCTCCCCGAGCAGTACTCGTAGCGCGAGCCGGGCTCCCATTTGAGCGGCGTCCGGCAGACCAGGTCCAGCATCCGCGCCGCCGACGGCCGCTCGCGCCGGATGACGTCCCAGTCCTGGTCGGGGATGCCCGACGTGTGGGTCAGCACGTGCCACGCCGTGACCTTCTCCTTGCCCGGGCCGGTGAAGGCGGGTACGTATGTCGCGATCGGCGCGTGGAGGTCGACCCGGCCGGCATCCACGAGGCGCATGAACGCGGTGGCGACGACGGGCTTGGTCACCGACGCCAGGAAGAACAGCCCGTCCGGCCGAAGCTTCGGCGTCTTGGGGCCGGCGATGGTCTCGACCACAAGGACGCCCGACGAATCGGCCACACCGACGACGACGCCGGGCAGCGCGCCCTCACGCACCGCCGTCCGTGCGGGCTCGAGCGCTCCATCGATGGCAGAGAGGTCGACGCGCTGAGGCGCGGTCATCGTCACTGGGTCACAGCCTCCGTCCGGCCGACCGATGATAGGCGCCATGACGCGCGACCAGCTGGAACGCGAGACCCGCCGCCTCATCGACGAAGGCGAACGGCTCATCGACGCCCCGACGATGCCCGATCTCCGGGCCTGGATCCAGCGCTCGGACGATCTCCTCATCGCCGCGTGGGGCCAGATGGATCGGTACCACCTCGCCTGGCTGATGGTCGGCCGCCCGAAGGATCTCGTGCGCGGCCGCCCGATGACCGCGGCCGAGGAGCGCGCCTATGTCCGCGAGGTGGCCGAGCAAAAGACAGCCGCGCTGCGGATGAGCCTCAAGGCCGTCACCGACGGCATGCCCTTCCTTGGCGCGGAGGTCGACGCGGCTACGCGATCAGATCCGGCGGATCTGGTCGATGGGCAGGACGAAGATGGTGGCGCCGCCGTGGGTGACCTCGGCCGGTAGCCAGGGCGCATCAAGGCCGCCGGTCACGTCGACCGGCACCTGCTCGGTGCGCGTTCGGCAGTTCGCCTCGAGGATGCCCATCGCCTTGGCCACCTGTTCGTCCTCCAGGCCGAGCATCAGCGTGACGTTGCGTGCTCGCAGGAACCCGCCCTGCGACCCCAGTTCCGTGACCCGCAACCCGCTCGCCTGGAAGGCGTTGACGACGCGCCGCGAATCGTCGCGATGGACGATGGCGATGATCAGCTTCGACATTCCGCGCAAGCCTACCGACGGGCCGCGCGCCAGGCAAGGACGATGAGCAGGACGATCGACAGGTAGTCGAAGCCCGATAGCTGCGGTGTCAGCCAGTCGAGGAACGGTTGCGCGTCGAGGCGTTGCTGGAACGTCAGGTCGGAGGCGGGCAGGAGCAGCTTCGCGAGCAGATACGCAAGGTAGCTGCCGGCCAGCCAGCTCACGGCGCCGAGAACGGCCGCGAGCGCGCTCACCGAACGTGCTGGCACGTGGCCGTGGCCGGACCAGGCGCCCCATCCGACGGTGGCACCGATGAACAAGCCGCCGACGGCCGCGACCACCAGTAGCCCGACCTCGATGTCGACGATCGATGCCACGGCCCCCCAGGCAGCGGCCGTCCCGAAGGCGGCAAGGAGGCCGAACAGGAACGCCAGAAGCCTGTTCGCGGTGGCCGGCGGGGCCATCGAGGCGCTCGTGGCCGGATCCCGGTAACGCTCGCCGGGCGCTCGATCGAGCGGTGGAGTCGGCGCCCCGCCGGGCCGGCCGACCTCGCCTGGCATCGACCCTCCAGCCTGCGTCCGCTCGGTCATCAGCCGTTAGACTACCCGCCGATGGTCCATCCCAGCCTGGGGCTACCCCCGTCCGATGCCACCGCCGGATCACCCGCCGCCGCGGCACGGCTGCGTGGCTCGCGCGAACGGTTGGCGCAGGTGGCGCTGGAAGCCTCCGTGCGGCTGGCGCCGTACTTCGCCGAGCGCTACTCCGACCTTGAGATGCGGCGGTTCCTGCGCGACCTCGACCGCCACATCGAGCAGCTGGCGCGGGCCCTCGAGACCGGCGAAGACGGCTACGTGACCGACTATGGGGAGTGGCTCGTGCCCGTCTACCGGCGGCGCCACGTGCCGATGAAGGACTTCATCGTGATGCTCGGCGGGCTGCGCGATGCCGCCCTGGCCGTCCTCCCTTCCGATGAGGCACGGCTCACGCGGGCGCTGATCGAGCGCTGGGCGGCGCGCCTGAAGCATCACGGCCGCCTGGCCGGCGATCACAAGGGCAACCCAGTCGTCCGATTCTTCTGGAAGGCCGCCGGCATCGGCGACGACTCGGTCGTCTGACGCTGTGACGACCCGCAGATGACTACCAGCCGATGACCATCAAATGGGTCAAGAGCGACCCGCTCGTCATGAACGGGGAGCCGTTCTGCTACAACACGCGGCTGACCGTCCGCAACCTGCTCGAGATGCGCGCCAACGGGCTGACGCCCTCGCAGATGCTCGCCCAGAGCCCAGAGCTGCGGCCGGTCGGTATCGCCGAGGCATTCCGCTTCGCCGCTGAGAACCGGGAGCGCTACGCGGAGTTCTTCGCTGCCGACGGTTCGCTGGAGGGGCCTGGTTTCACGGCCGCGGGGGCGGCGCGCTTGCCCGAGCATCTGCGCTCGATGGCCGGCATCGTGGTCAGCGTGGGCGAACCGGACCCGGCCGGCGCCATCGGCTGAGGCAGGGAGTGGCGTGTCCGCGGACGCGTCCCGGCGAGTGGTCCTCGGCGGAGTGGGAGCCGAACGATCGGCCCGGCCGCACGCCGCATTCCCGTCAGACAGTCCTCGGCAGAGTGCAAAGCGAGTGCTCGTCCGATTCGATGGCATCCACTCGCCGAATCGACCGCCGCCGGAGCGTGGGTCCCGCGACTCTGCCCGGTTTCGACACCGGCGCGGCGGCGGCGACCCGCTTATCACTCTCTCCAGTCATGGATGACGGGAGCGCAACCGGGGAGGGAGGGTTCTCGCGCCCGTGTCCGGCGGCGCGGGCTCGTGACCAGCTGCGCGCGCTCGTGACCAGATTCAAACGCAGGTAGCGTTCGGCGGCGCGGAGCGGTCGGAACACCGCGGATCAGCGTCCGAGATCGGGTGCGAACGAGCGACGACGCCCAACTCCACGCTCACAGCAGTACCCCGATGCCGCCTCGGCGCCCGGTCTCGGGGCGGCATGCGGCCGACTGCCACCCGGGTTTGCGTCTGGACCGAAACGGTCGTTGGTGCACGCGTGGCGGCGTGGCGCTGAGCGGGTCAGTCTGCAGCCGGGTGCTAGGATGCCCCGACGCAGCTCCCTGAGGAACCCTGGATGACCGACACCATCACGACCGAGACCGCGACCGCGACCGAGACCGTCAGCGTGGCCGACCCGCAGGCGCGCGCGACCGAGCTGGCCATCCTCGATGCGCTGCGCAGCGTCGTCGATCCGGAGATCGGCATGAATGTCGTCGAGCTCGCACTCATCAAGCAGATCGTGGTTGGCCCGGAAACCACCGAGATCCGGATGATCCTGACGACGCCGTTCTGCCCCTACGCGGGATCGATGATCGCGCAGGTCAAGGAGGCGACCGAAGAAGTGGTCGGGCACGAGGTCAAGGTGACCCTCCTGGCCGAGCGATGGGACCCGCGCGAAGCGGGCCTCGTCTGGTAGTCGACTCGTAGCAGGCACCCCCCGCACGAGCCGCGCCACCGGCGCGAAGCGCGCCCCCGGCGCGAAGCGCGCCCCCGGCGCGAAGCGCGCCCCCGGCGCGAAGCGCGCCACTCGTCCCGCCATCGCCACGAGCGTCGTCGCGACGGGGCGCGGCGACGACGGCACGACCGGGCTGCTCTTCGGCGGCCGCGTCGAGAAGGATGACCCGCGGACCGAGGCCTACGGCACGATCGATGAAGCGGTCGCGGCGCTTGGATTGGGGAGGGCGGAGATCGGCGAGCTTGCCCTGGCCGGCCGGTCGTCGGACGAGCTGCGGCGCCTCGACGCGATCCTGGTGATCCTCCAGCGTGGCCTCTTCGTCGCCGGCAGCGAGTTGGCCGCGAATCCCGAGGCATGGGATCGGCTCGAGGACCGCGTGACCCGCGTCGACGAAACGATGCTCCAGGAGCTCGAGACCGCGCTCGCCGAGTACGAGTCACGCATCACCATGCCGAGGGAGTTCGTGGTTCCCGGCGCTTCGCGCCTCTCCGCTGCGCTGGAACTTGCCCGCACGATCCTGCGCCGCGCCGAACGCCGCGCGGTGACCCTCCGGCGAGACGGCCGCGTCCCCGGGGAGTGGCTCCTGCCCTATCTCAATCGCCAGGCCGACCTCGTGTGGGTCCTCGCCCGCGCCGCCGAACAGGCCGAGGAACGCGTTACCGTATTCGCCCGCGAGGGCCGCGCCCGGCCACTCCGCCGATCCGCCGCGAACGCGGGTGACCCCAGCAAGGAGCGACTGGACGAGCATCGCTAGACTCTTGCGGTCGGGCCGGACGCGGGCGCCCGATACCGGGAGAGATTCACCCCTACGCCCGATCAAAGAAAAGGAACCAACCACCGTGTTCGATCGAGATCGCAACCAGCCCGACCGCTACCAGGGCCCCAAGCCGGCCGGACAGCCAGTCGGTGGCGCGCCGACCCAGGGCGGCATCACCGGCGGGGTCGTCATCAACGGCCAGCGCGTCGGCATCAACCAGCGCGAAGGCCTCCTGACGATGAGCTTCGTCTGGATGTTCGCGGCGCTGCTCCTGAGCGCCTTTGCCGCCTACTTCGTCTATTCGAACCCGAGCATCCAGACCTTCGTGGTCAAGTGGTACTTCGCGCTCATCATCGGTGAGCTCGGTCTCGTGCTGGCCATCAGCTTCGGCATCAACAAGATCGGCGCGCTGCCGGCGCTGGCGCTCCTGTTCGTCTACGCCCTGCTCACCGGGCTCACCATCGGTGCCCTCGTCCAGGCCTACGTCGGCAAGGGCGATCCCACGGCCATGGCCGCGGTCGCATCGTCGTTCGTCGGTGCCTCAGCGGTCTTCGGTGGAGCGGCGCTCTACGGCTTCGCCACCAAACGAGATCTGACCGGCATCGGCGGCATCCTCTTCATGGGCCTCATCGGGCTCATCGCGATGTCGTTCGTGCAGGTCTTCTTCTTTTCCGGGAACAGCACGTTCAACCTGGTCATCGGCGCCGTCGGCGTGCTGATCTTCACCGGCCTGACTGCCTACCACGTCCAGGCCCTCAAGAACGGCAAATTGAGCCGGGTCCAGAACGCCCAGTCGGCCTCGGTCGTCGGGGCGCTCGTGCTCTACCTCGACTTCATCAACCTGTTCCTGATGATGCTGCGCATCTTCGGCGGAGGCGGGCGCAGCTGACGCCGGGGCCCCGCTGCGCTCGATGACCGATCAGCGGGTCGGCTTCTGCGGGCTTGGCACGATGGGCGCCGCGATGGCGGCCAATCTCCGACGCAGCGGCTTCTCGCTGACCGTCTGGAATCGGACGCCCGGCCGCGCCGCTGACCTCGTGGCGGCTGGCGCGAGCGAGGCCGCGACGCCGGGAGCCGCTGCCGCGGCATCTGATGTCGTGGTCGTCTGCGTCTCGGACACGCCCGATGTCGAGGCCGTGCTGTTCGGGCCCGACGGGGTCACGGTCGGTGCCGCGGCGGGGACGCTGATCATCGACTGCTCGACCATCAGCCCGTCGGCGACGCGCGACTACGCGGCGCGTCTCGCGACGGGTGGCGTGGCGATGATCGATGCGCCCGTCTCCGGCGGGTCGGAGGGCGCGGTCAAGGCGACCCTCTCCATCATGGTCGGCGGCGACGCCGACGATGTCGAACGCGCGCGGCCGATCCTGTCGGCGATGGGCACGTCCGTCACGCACATGGGACCGATCGGGTCGGGGCAGGCGACCAAGGCGGTCAACCAGGTCATCCTGTGCGGCGCCTACCTCGGGGTCGCCGAGGGTCTCGTCCTGGCGATGCGAGCCGGCCTCGACCCGGAACGGGTGGTCGCCGCGCTGAGCGGAGGCGCGGCCCAGTCCTGGGTCCTCGCCAATCGCAGCGGACGGATGATCGCCGACGAGTACCCGCTCGGGTTCAAACTCGCGCTCCACTTGAAGGACGTTCACATCGCCCTCGGCATGGCCGAGGACCTCGACCTGGCGTTGCCCGTCACGGCGCTCGCGGCTCGCTTCGAGGAGCAGCTCATGGCCGAGGGGCACGGCGACGAGGACGTCTCGAGCCTGGCGCGCGCCATCCGCTCCGGCATCGAGGGATGAGGCGGCGGCCGGCGAACGCGCTCCTCTCGCTCGCCCTCGCCGCGGTCGCCATGCTCGCCTTCGTCTCCTGCGACGACATCACCGGCCCGCCCGATGCATCGACCCCGACGCCGATCGATTCGGGCATCCGGGGCCTGGTCCAGCTTTCCCCGACATGCCCCGGGCCGACGCTCGCCGACCCCTGTACATCTCCGCTGGCGAAGCAACTCGTCATCGTCGACGCAAGCGGCAAGGAAGTGACGCGTGTCACGTCCGCCGTCGATGGCACCTTCCAGGTGACCCTGCCGCCCGGTGAATACACGGTCAATCCCGCGCCGAACGATCCACTCCCCATCGCGCCGCCGCAATCGGTGTCGGTCGTGGCCGGGACGTATACCGACGTGCAGATCGACTACGACTCGGGTATCCGGATCCCCGATACGCCGCTGCCGACCGACTTCCCCGGCCCGTCGCCGTCGAGCTCGTAGCTCGCCTCAGGCCGGGCGCGTCCGGCAGTTCAGTGCGTGAGCGTCACCTTCGAGAGGCCGCGCGGCGTCTCCGGATCCATGCCGCGCGCCCTTGTCAGATACAGGCAGAAGAGCTGGCCGGGGACGATGGCCGGGATGGGTGAGAGCCATTCCGGGAGTCGCGGCGGGAATGGCAATCGGAGGACCGGCGGCGCGGCGAGGCGCGGCTCCGGTCCGGTCGCTCCGCCATCGGGTCCGGGTTCGTCGCTCACCAGCAGGACGCGCGCCCGTCGCTCGGTGCGCAGCCGCGCGACCAGCTCCGAGATCTCGTCGGCGAGCGGCCCGCGAGCGCGGACGGCCAGGACGCAGCCGCCATCGTCGAGGCTGGCCACCGGTCCGTGCAGGTAATCGGCCGATGAATACGCCTGGGCGCCGATCCCGGCCAGTTCCTTGAGCTTGAGTGCCCACTCGAGTGACGTGGCCAGGTTGTAGCCGCGGCCGAGGACGACGCAGCGATCCATGTCGGCGAGGTACCCGGCGGCATCCTCGGCTGACGCGTCGGCCGTCAGCGCGTCCGTGATGACCGCGGGGATCGTCTCGAGCTCGCGGCGAGCCGCGTCGGGATCGGCCGATAGCGCAGCGGCCAGCATGGCGATGGCCGTCAGCTCCGCCGTGTAGGTCTTGGTCGCGGCCACCGCACGTTCGGCACCAGCGGCGAGATCCAGCACCTGGCCGGCCGCTGACGCGAGGGGAGAATCGGCGTCATTGGTGATGGCCAGCGTCAACGCGCCCTGCCGCTGCGCCTCTTCGATGACCTCGACCACGTCCGGCGAGCGGCCCGACTGGCTGATGCCAAGGACCAGCGCGTTGGCCATCCGCGGTCGACCACCGTATTGCGTCACCACCGACGGCGTGGCGAGTGCGACGGGCAGGCCAGCCAGCACTCCCAGCACGTACTGTGCATAGACCGCGGCATGGTCCGAGCTGCCCCGCGCAGCGATGACCACGAACGAGAGGTCGCGCCGGCGTGCCTCGGCGGCGACGGCATCGATCACCGACCGACCGCGTTGGAGGAGACGGGCGCAGACATCCGGTTGCTCGCGGATCTCATCGATGAGCGCCATCGTGGGTCTCCCGTCAGTTGGCGAGGCGGGTCAGGCCGTGACCCCGCGGGTAGAGGTCCGCGACGGCGGCGGGTAGCCGGCCGAGCGGCGGGATGAGCCCCCACAACACGTCCGCCAGCGCGTCGAGCGTGGGCCGCAGGATGCCGTACGTGCAGAGATGCGTCTTCGACGCAGGGTAGGCTCCGAGGTCGAAGGGCGTGCGCAGGGCGACCGTGACCGTTGGCACGCCCGTCGAGAGGAGCGTCTGCACCAGCGTGGCCTGGGCCGCGTCCGCCGACGCGGAGATGGTGCCGATGAGGAGTAGGTCGAAGTCTCGCGCCTTGGCCCGGAGCGCGGCGACCTCCGCGTCGGTCGGCGGTTGGCCGGTCACGAACGACTCAACGGATCCATGGTGGCGACGCAGGGCATCGGCGAGCGCGGCCGGCACCGTGCTCGACGTGTCCGCCGGGGTCAGGTCGCGCGGCGTCGGCATGATCGCGGCGATGCGTGACCCGGGCGGCAGCTGCAGCGGCAGGAGCCCATCCTCGTCACGGACCAGCGTGATCGAGCGCTGCGCGAGCTCGCGCGCGAGTCGGGCGTGCTCGACGCACCCGACGACCTCGAGGTCGGGCTGGGTCGCCGCCGCCAGCCGTCGGCGCAGCGCCGCCGCCCTGGCCAACGAGACGCGCACGCCCTCGCCATCGATCAGCCGGCGCCCGACCGCGTGCCGAAGCCCAGCCTCGATGCGCTCGAGGGCTGCCGCATCGGGCGCACAGAGGAGGAGGTCGACCCCGGCGCGCAGCGCGGCGATGACGTCGAGCACCTGGCCGCCGCCCTGGGCCATGGCGTGCATGTCCAGGGCATCGGTGATGGACAGGCCGTCGAATCCCATCTCCGTACGCAACAGGTCGTGCATCACCTCGCGCGCGAGCGTGGCCGGCAGCGATGCCTCTCCGGTCAGCGCGGGCACGGCGAGGTGCGCCGACATGACGAGGTCGACGCCGGCCGCGATGGCGGCGCGGAAGGGCACGAGCTCCACCGACTCCAGGCGATCGCGGCCGTGAGCGGTCGATGCGAGCGCAAGGTGCGTGTCGAGCGCGACATCGCCGAGACCCGGGAAGTGCTTGGCCGTGGCCGCCACCCCCGCCGCGCGCAGCCCGCGGATGACCGCTGCGGCCATCGCCCCAGCCGCCGCGGGGTCATCGCCAAACGAGCGGATGCCGATGGCCGGGTTGTCCGGGTTCGTTGCCAGGTCGCACACCGGCGCGTAGGCCACGTTGACGCCGAGCGCGAGCAGCTCGCGCGCGGTCGCGGAACCCACGCGCTCGGCGAGCGCGGTATCGCCGACCGCACCGATGGCCATGTTGCCTGCGAACGGCGTCGTGGCGCCGCCGAGCCCCTGGAGCTGGCCGCCCTCCTGGTCAGCGGCGATGAGCAACGGCAGGTGGGCTGCGGCACCTCCTGCCGCGGCATCTCGCGCCGCAGCCGCCCGCTGGAGCTGATCGGTCAGGCCGCGCACCTCGCTCGGCGTGCCGATATTGACGTAGCGGAAGAGCGTCACCCCGGCGGCCGGCGCCGCTGTGAGCCTTCGTTGCATGCCGGCCGGCAGCTCCCGGCCCTCGAACGCCAGGACGAGGAGGCCGAGGACCTCATCGCCCTGGCTCGCGGAGTTCATGTCACGACTTGACGGAGCCCGCCAGAAGCCCCCGGATGAATGACCGCTGGAGGATCAGGAACACCACCATCGGCACGAGCATCGTCACGAAAGCGCCGGCGGTCAGGATGTGCCATTGCTCTTGATGACTTCCGACGAGAAGGCTGAGCGCCGTTGGCATGACCACGACGCTCGAGTTGATGCCCAGGAAGACGAGCGCGACCAGCAGGTCATTCCAGACCCAGAGGAACTGGAAGATCGCGAATGCGCCGAGCGCCGGGACGGACAAGGGCAGCACGATCCTGGTGAACACCTGGAAGTGCGACGCTCCATCGATAGCGGCTGACTCGAAGAGGTCCTTGGGCAGCTGCGAGATGAAGTTGTAGAGCAGGAAGATCGCCAGCGGGAGCCCGAACGCCGTATGCGCCAACCAGATACCCAGGAACGTGCCCTGCAAGTGGAGCTGGGAGTACACCTGGAGGATGGGGATGAGCGACATCTGGATGGGCACCACCAGCAGTCCCACCACGATGGTGAACAGGATGCCCCGTCCCGGGAAGCGGATCCAGGCGAACGCGTAGGCAGCGAACGCGGCCATCGTGATCGGGATGACCGTCGATGGGATGGTCACGATCAGGCTGTTCAGAAAGGCGTTGCCCATGCCGTCGCTGTTGATGACCTGGGAGTAGTTGTTCAGCGTCCACTGGCTCAGATTGAATGGGTTCAGGAGCGCGCTCCACCAGCCGGTCACCGTGATGTCCTGGCCGGGTCGCACGGAGCTGACCAGCAGGCCGAGGGTCGGGATGAACCAGATGACGCAGATCCCGATGACCGCGAATCGCAACGGCGCCCGATTGAGCCAGGCCGGTCGCCAAGGGCCACGGGGTGCCATCGTTCGGACGGTCTGGGCTGGCGCGGTCATGCTCCGACTCCCTGGTGGCGAAGGTTGCGAAGGTTGATGTACATCACCGGTAACACGGCGATGAGCAGGATCACGGCGAGGGCGGCGCCGATTCCCGGCTGGTTGAACTGGAACACCTCGTCATACATCCGGTTGGCGATGACGTCCGTGCCCGACCGACCGCCGGTCATGACATAGACGATGTCGAAGATCTTGAGGACGGCGATGGCGACGGTGGTCGCGACGGTGATGATCGAGCCCTTGATCATCGGCACGATGACCCGGAAGAAGAGCTGGCGTTCATTCGCGCCGTCCAGGCGCGCGGCCTCCACGACCTCGGTCGAGACGCCCTTGATGGCCGCCGAGAGGATGACCATCGAGAAACCGGTCTGGAGCCAGACCATGATGACGATCAACAGGTACGTGTTGATCGGCTGCGTGTGCACCCAATCGAGTGGTTGGCCGCCGGCCGCGGTGTAGATGGCGTTGAACAGGCCGTACTGCGGCGCACCCGGCGGCCGATAGGCGTAGACGAACTGCCAGATCACCGACGCACCGACCAGCGAGATCGCCAGCGGCAGGAAGATGAACGTCTTGGCCAGGGCCTCGCGCTTGACCCGATCGACCAGGCCGGCGATCAACAGACCGAGGCCGACGCTGCCGGACGTGGCGACGACCAGCCAGATGACGTTGTTCAAGATGACGTGGGGGAAGTCCTGCGTCCCGAGCGTTGCGTAGTTGGCCAGCGGGTTGGCGAGGGCCGCCCCGTTGTTCCCGTGGGTGAAGCTCTGGTAGATCGTGGCGATGGTCGGATAGACGAGGTAGATGCCCAGCAGCGTGATGGCTGGCAGCACGAACACCCACGGGATGATCCGCTGCTGCTTGCGCAGGCTGAGCAGCCCGACGACCGCGCTGACGCCGGTGTACAGGAGCCAGACGCCGCCGACGCCGACGAGGAGCGCCATGGCGGCCAGGACGAGCTTGGCCACGAACTGATCGCCGCCGCCATTGCGCAGGGCGGTCGCGCCCGCGTTGTTACCGAGAAGCTGGTAGATCCCCGCCAGGAGGTTCTCGGCGCCATTCTTGTCGTACAGGAAGGCCGTTCCGAAGACGACGATCGCCAGCCCGATGACCGCGCCGATCGGGAGCAGGAAGCGACGGAGAGTGTCGTCCCGCGCAGCGTCCCGATCCTTGTCCCTGACCCCGCCAGTCATGAACTCCCTCCTCTGAACGGCCTCTTGGAGATAGTACAGGGGCGCGCTACTCGCTGGCAGCGCGCCCCTGCAGTATTCAGGCCTTCAAACGACCGTCAGGGGGTCGCCGGCCAACTTGCGTCGATGGCGTCGAGGACGGTCTTGGTGTCGGGGTTCGTCCCTCCACCGTTGATCCAGTCCGTCAACTCGGACCATTCCGTTCCTGCGCCGACCGCGGCCGGCATCAGGTCAGAAGCGTCGAAACCGAAGGACGTCGCCTTCGCGACGATGTCGGCTGCGACCTGAAGCTTGTACGCCCCCGCATACCAATCGGTCGGCGTGGTCGAGTTTGCGGAGATGGCGCTGCCTGCCTGGATCCAGCGCTCGGTGCCTTCGGGGGTGGCGAGGAACTCGGCCACAGCCTCGACCTCGGGCCGAACGGCAGAGCCATCCGGGGGAGCGGGGACGAGGAGCGTGTCGCCAGAGCCCTCGACCGGCGTTCCCTCGGCGGGATCGATGGTCGGGAAGTAGAACAGGCCGATGTCCTGTCCGAGGATGTACTTGGACACCGTGCCGGCGCCGCCGGCCTTGACATCCGGGAAGAAGTCCGGGCCGTACCACGTGGCCTGCTTCTGCATCCAGCAGCCGGGCGTCGTGGCGGTCCAGTTGTCAGTGCCGTCCGTCGGGAACATCGGGTCCATCGGGTCGGTCTGCGGCGTTGCGATGATGGAGGTCGGGCCACCAGCGACGTAGCCCGGCGTGAAGAAGATCTTGGCTGCGTCGTTCATCGCAAGCGTGACCTGCGGAGAATCGAACAGCAGCTTGTGGGTGATCCAGTTGTTGTAGTCGCTGATGGGCGCGGTCTTGAGCATGATCTCTTCGAGCCAGTCAGTGGCCTGCCAGCCGGTCGCGGTGCCGGCACCCATGCCGATGCACCACGGATGGCCGCCAGCCGCAACGATCTGGTCGGACAGGGCCATGAGGTCGTCCCACGTCTTCGGCACGGCGTACCCGGCGGCCGCGAAGGACTTGATGGGATACCAGACGACGGACTTGACGTCGACCTTGTACGGAACGCCCCAGATATGGGTGCCATCGGTCAGGTTGCCGATGGTCGCCTGGTGCTCAGCGGTGAGCTTGGTGGGGTCCATGAACGTCGCGACGTCGACGAGCTTGTTCTCCTTGCCATACGCGACGACCGCGGACGGCTGGGCAAGCATCGCCAGGTCAGGCGGAGCGCCACCCTCGATGCGCGTGCGAAGCACGGTCTCGTGGCTGGAGCCGACGCCCTCGATGTTGACGACGATGCCGGTCGCGGCCTCGAAGTCAGCCAGTGATGCGGTGAAGTTGGCGCCCTCGCCGCCGATCCACTGGGTCTGGATGTCGACGGTCTTGCCCGCGTAGGGCTTGTCCGAACCGAGCGCCTTGTCGAGCTCGGTATAGCCGGTCGGAACCTTCGGCACGGCCGGCGTGAGTGCGGCGGTGGCCGTCGGCGCGGGCGTCCCGGTGGGGGCGGTCGTGGCGGTCGGCGCGGGCGTCCCGGTTGCCGGAGCCGGAGTCACGACGGGTGTCGGCACCGGCGTCCCGGTTGCGGGAGCCGGAGTCACAACGGGTGTCGGCACGGGCGTCGGTGACGTCGTCGTGCCCCCGCAGGCCGCGAACACAAGCCCAAACGAGGCTGCGAGCGCGAGCCATCTGTGTTTCTGCATCTGTACCTATCCTCCTCGTGGATCCTCGATCCTCAGACCCCGTGACGGCAAGGCGCCGTCATCTCGTCCTTCTTGATGGGTCCTCTCCGCCGTCGCAACGGCGTTGCCTCTTCCCGTCCTCCACCTCCTCCTCAAGGTCCCATTCGCGGGCGCATTCGGGCGATGCCTGCGCGGGCGATCACCGCTGCCCCATGCGCCACCGGATCGGTGTCGCCTGGGACCACGCGGATGACACCAGCGGGCACCGCATGACGAATGAGCGACGAACTGGCACGCTCCCGTTCCAGCTCGCGCTCGATGGGTTCGATGAAGGCGTCGCCGGATGCGACGACGCCACCGCCGATGTAGACGCGCTCGAGCCCGAACATCAGCACCAGGGCACGGACGGCTCGGGCAACATGGGCGCCGACTTCGGTGGCGATGCTTGCAGCCACGGGATCACCGGCGGCGGCAGCACGGAAGACGGCCTCTGCCGTGACCGGCCCGTCGGCCAGCATCGTCGTCTGCCCGGCCTCCACCGCGGCGCGGCCGCGCCGCTCGATGGCCGGACCGGCAGCGACCGCTTCCAGGCACCCGCGCAACCCGCAGCCACACGACGGGCCGTTCGGGTCGGCGGAAACGTGGCCGATCTCGCCGGCCAGGCCGGCCGCGCCACGGACGGGTACGCCATCGAGGACGATGCCGGCCGAGATGCCGGTGCCCATGCTCAGGTAGGCGATATGGGTCATGCGATAGTCGTCCTTGTCGGGCGGCGATTCGAACAGCCACGCAGCGGCGGCCCTCGCATCGTGCTCCACGAAACAGGGCACGCCCAGTGCCGTCTGGACCATGCCGGCGATCGGGAGCTCCCCTTCTTCAAGATTGACGGCCTGCCGGATCCGTCCGCCGGCTACGTCGATCTGGCCGGGCGCCGCGATGCCGACACCGACGAGCCGTCCAGCACCGACCGGCACCTGGGCGAGCGCCTCCCGTGCGGCGTCGATGACGGCATCGGTCAGGCCGCGGCGAGGCGTGACGACCTGTGCCCGACCGACCGGGCGGTCGGCCTCATCGAAGAGGACAGCGGCCGTCTTGGTTCCGCCGACGTCGATGCCGAGCACGAACGCGGTCATGGCCGCCGAGGCCGTCAACCTGTTCGATGCGGCAACAGGCGGCAGACCGGTGGCGGACGACTGGCTCATCGGCGGTCGCTCATGCCGCTGGGCTCAATCCGAGTTCGCGGGTCATCAGCAGCGCGGCCGATCCCAGCACCACGATGTTGGGCGTCAGCTTGCCGATCTCGACGCGCGTCGCATCGACGAGCAGCGTCAGGGCGCTCCGTTGCGCCTCTCGCCGAATGGCAGCGAGCCAGGGATCGCCGAAGACGGTCATCGCCCCGACCAGGATCACGTGCGATGGGTCGAGCGAGCCGATGAGCGCGCCGATGGTCCGTCCGAGGTGGTGGGCCGAGTCGAGGACCACCTCCCTCGCGAGCCTGTCGTGTGCCTCGAACGCTGAGACGAGGCGCGCGAACGTGATGTCTTCGGGATCCGTCGTGCCGTGGAGGACGGAGTCGGGCGCGTCCGGCGCGAGTTCCCGCGCTCGTTCGAGGACCGCGTGCATGGTGGCCACCGTCTCGAGGCACCCTACACGACCGCATCGACAGATGCGCCGGTTATCTGCGACCGCCGTGTGTCCGATCTCGCCCGCTCCCGACCTGGTGCCCTGGAAGAGCCGGCCATCGAGCACCAGCCCCGCCCCGATGCCTTCGCCGACCTTGACCACCAGGAGGTTGCTCGAGCCATGATGGCCGAAGGCGTACTCGGCCAACGCCGCCGCCTGCGAGTCGTTCGCGACATAGACCGGCAGCCGGTAGCGCTTCTGGAGCCGCTCGCCGAGCGCCAGGTCGTGCCAGTCGAGGTTGACCGCCCAGCGCACCGTCCCGGTCGCGGTATCGATGAAACCCGGCGTGCCCAGGCCGATGCCGAGGAGTGGCTTGTCGGTGGCGGCGACGAGCCGATCGAGCAGATCCTCGATGCGTGACAGGGCCTGTTCGCCGTCGCGGCCGTCAAGCGGCACCTGGGATTCGTGGCGGACGTGGCCGCGCAGATCGACGATGGCCCCCGACACGCGGCTGTCACCGACGTCCACGCCGATCAAGTGGCGCGCCTCATCGGGCACGTTGAGCAGGATGGGCGCCTTGCCGCCGGTCGAGCGACCCGTGCCCACCTCTTCGGTCAGGCCGGAGCGGATGAGGTGCTCGACGGCGCCAGAAACGGTCGTGCGGGTCAGGCCCGTGGCTCGCGCGACATCAGCGCGACTGGTCGGGCTGCTGTCGTAGATGACCTTCAGCACGAGCCGTTGGTTGAACAGGCGTGTCCCTTGATTGGTGGCCTTCTGGAGCACAGCACCGCTCGACTTGGACTTTGTCCATGGGCTGAACAAAGCCACGATACGCCCCTTTGTCAAGGCTATGGACTAAGTCCAACCAGGCAGTCAGTCCGCGCAACAAAGCATGCGTGAGGCCCCTCGTTGACGGCCGCGAGCGGGACCGGCTAAACTCAATCCTGACCAGAACACTCGGGATTAGGGTAGCCGCACCAGGACCTATGAGAACCACCTTCCCCACCACCGGAGCCGTCCACTTCTCCACGCGCGGCGAATATGGCGTGCGCCTCATGGTCGAGCTTGCCCGCCATCACGGCACCGGGCCGATCAGCCTGACCGACATGGCCGATCATGAATCCCTGCCGCGGCCCTACCTCGAGCAACTCGTGGTCAGCCTGCGCGAAGCCGGCCTGGTGACGAGCACGCGCGGCGCCCACGGCGGCTACGAGCTGACGAGGGACCCGGCCGACATTCGCATGGGCGAGGTGGTGCGGGCTCTCGAAGGCCCCATCGCGCCGATGATCTGCGCGAGCGAGGATCCGGCCCACGCCGGCCTGTGCGAGCGAACGAGTTTCTGTAATGTGAACTCGCTCTGGGGCCGCGTCCGCGACGCGGTCATCGGTGCGCTCGATTCGCTCAGCCTGGCCGAGCTCGCCCAGCCCCGCCCGGCGCACCCGTTCCATCCAGGGGCGCCCGCGCAACTGGTGAGCCACCGACCGGCACCGTCGACCACCCAGACCGTCAGCCGATAGGGACCGCATGACATCGACCGAGACCGCCCCGACCGAGACCGCCCTAGCCGCGACCCACGCGCCCGTGACCGACTACCCCGTGGACGATGCCGTGCTCGACATCCGCGACCTGCACGTCGTGCCACTGGCCGAGCCCGGCCGCGAGATCCTCGCCGGCATCGACCTCACCGTCCGCAAGGGCGAGGTCCACGCGATCATGGGTCGCAACGGGTCGGGCAAGACGACGCTCGCCTACGCGCTCATGGGCCACCCCGGATACCGCGTCACGCACGGCGAGGTCATCTGGAAGGGGCTGGACATCCTCAAGCTCTCGCCCGACAAGCGGGCACGCCTGGGGCTCTTCCTCGCCTTCCAGTATCCGACCGCCATCCCCGGCCTCTCCGTGGCGAGTTTCCTGCGCACCGCCTTGAATGCCAGGCGACGCGGCCTCGCCGATGGCGACGGCGAGATCGACCCGTCCGACATGACTCGTGGCGGCATCAAGATGGGCGAATTCCGGACCCTCATCCGCGAGACGATGGCGCTGCTCAAGCTGGACGACGCGTTCGCTGCGCGCTACGTCAACGAGGGCTTCTCCGGCGGCGAGAAGAAGCGCCTCGAGATGCTCCAGATGGCGATGCTCAAGCCCGAGTTCGCCATCCTCGACGAGACCGACTCCGGCCTCGACATCGATGCGCTGCAGTCGGTCGGCAACAGCGTCAACGCGCTGCGCCACAGCGACGAGGGCAAGGACATCGGCTTCCTCGTCATCACCCACTATCCGCGCATCCTCAAGCACGTCCCGGCCGACCTGGTGCACATCATGATCGACGGCCGGATCGTCAAGAGCGGCGGCCCGGAGCTCGCCGACGAGATCGAACGCGACGGCTACGACGCGGTCCGCGACGAGGTTGCCGCGACCAGTGTCTAGCGGCACCATCGCAGGCGTTACCGCGCCGGCGTTCACCCCGACGGCGGCGACGCTCGAAACGGCGATCGCCTTCCTGGCGCAGCACCCCGGCCACGGCGGGGCGGTCGATGCCGCGACGCGCCGCGAAGCGTTGGCGCGCTACGAAGCGCTGCCCGCGCCCGGCGCGCGGCCCAGCCGCGGTTGGAAGTACGACTACGCGAACCTGCCGTTCGAGGATCTGAGCTGGACATCGGACCGCCGCAGCGTCGCGACGAGCCCCTTCGCCGCCGCCGCGCCGCCCGACGCGTCCGGCGCCGATCACCCCGCGCTGCAGACCGCGAGCGCCGGCGGGCTCGTGCACCTCGGCGCGACGCTGCTCCACCTTCGACCGGCTCAGCATGACATGCCCGAGGCCGCGTCGCGACGCGATGCGCGCGTCGTCATCCTGCCGCTCGCCGACGCCGCCGGCGCGGCGGAGCCGGCGCTGATGCGCGCGCTCGACACGATCGTCGACTGGCGCGGCGACAAGTTCACCGCGCTCGCGACCGCGTTTCAGAACTGCGGCGCGTTCGTCTACGTCCCCGACGGTGTCCAACTCGACGAGCCGATCCAGCTCGTCTTCGCCGGCGCACCGGACGACGAAGCGGTTTTTCCGCACGTCGTCGTGGTGGTCGGCAACGGCGCACGCGCGACCGTGCTCGAGCGGCACGTCGGCGCCGGCGATCCGTTCGTGTGCGGGATCGTCGAAGCGCACGTCGGCGAGGGTGCGCAGCTCGACTACGCCGTCGTGCAGCAAGCCGGCGAAGCCGCCCGCCTGATGTTCACGCGCGGCGCACGCTGCGACCGCGACGGGCAGGTCCGCTGGCATCTGGCCGAGCTCGGCGGCGCGCTCGCGCGCACCGTCCTGGCCGCGCGGCTCGACGCACCCGGCGGTCGCGCCGAAGCCTCGGCGCTCTTCTTCAACACCGGAACCCAGCACGTCGACCTCCTCTCGGGCGTCGACCACACCGTTGGACCGACCACGTCCGACACCGTCGTGCGCAGCGCCGCGACCGATCGCGGCCAAGGTCGCTACGTGGGCAACATCGTGATCCGGCCGAAGGCGCACGGTAGCGACGCCTCGTTGCGCGACGACGCGCTGCTGCTCTCGAAGCGGGCGCACATCGACTCCATCCCCGCCCTGGAGATCGCCGCCAACGACGTCAAGGCGTTCCACGGAGCGACCGTCGGATCGCTGGACGAAGACGCGCTCTTCTATGCGGGCACCCGCGGGATAGCGCGCGCCGAAGCGCTGCGCCTCATCACGCTGGGCTTTTTCGAGCCCGTGATCGCGCGCTTCCCGAGCGAGGCGCTGCGCGACGAGGTTCGCTCCGCGCTGGACCGCAAACTCGACGACGCGACGGAGCTCGGCGCATGATCAGCGCCTCCGACCGCAAGCAGGAAGCGATCGTCGCCGACTTCCCGATCCTGGCCAAGCTCACGTCGCGCGGCAAACGACTCGTGTACCTCGACTCGGCCGCCTCGTCGCAGAAACCGCGCGCGGTGATCCAAGCGCTGGTCGACTACTACGAGAACGACAACGCCAACATCCACCGCGGCGTGTACGAGCTCGCCGCCCGCGCGACCGACGCGTTCGAGGGAGCGCGCGCGAAGGTCGCCCGCTTCGTGAACGCCGCGGATACCGCCGAGATCATCTGGACGCGCAACACGACCGAGGCCATCAACCTCGTCTCGTTCGCGTGGGGCTTGGCGAACCTGGGCCCCGGCGATGCAATCCTCACGACGCAGCTCGAGCACCACTCGAACCTCGTGCCGTGGCAGCTCCTCGCCGCGAAGACGGGCGCCGAGCTGCGCTTCATCCCCGCCGACCGCGACGGCGTCCTGGTGCTCGATCATCTCGACGATCTGCTCGCCGGCGTGAAGCTCGTCGCGCTCGCGCACATCTCGAACACGATCGGCTCGATCGCGCCGCTCGACGTCATCGTC
>PNAP01000024.1:0-6607 GCA_003169735.1 Chloroflexota bacterium
AGCATCGTCGTCTTGCCGATGCCCGGGCGGCCCATGATCAGGATCGACTTCCCCGACTCCACGAGGTCGGCGATGATCTCGATGGTCCCGAAGACAGCCCGGCCGATGCGAGCGGTCAGGCCCACGATCTTGCCGTTCCGATTGCGGATGGCCGAGATGCGATGGAGCGTCCGCTCGATGCCGGCGCGATTGTCGTCACCGAACGAGCCGATGTGGTCGACGACGTACTGGATGTCGCTCTCGTCGATCTCACGCTCGAGCAGCACCTCCTCGCCGCCTCCCCCGAAACGGGCCTCCGGGCGTCGGCCGAGGTCCATCACGACCTCGATGACATCGCGCTCACGGGGCAGCTCGCGCAGGCGTGCCTGGATCTCGGGCGGCAGCGAGACGAGGAGCGCCTCGAGGTCGTCGGTGATCTCACGTTGCTGATGGGCGGGCACGGCTCCTCCTGGCTTCCCGGCTCGGCGCGGACGTGGACGAGGCGTGGCGGCAGCAGTGTCGGTCATCGCGCGGGTCTCCTCGTCGCTCATTGGACCGCCGGCACCATGGCCGGCTCCGCGACGCGCACGAGCGTCTCGCGGACGAGGATGGAGACATCGGCCAGATGGCCGAAACCGACTTCCTCGAAACGTCGATCGAGCGGCGATTCATAGGTTCGCACCGCGGTCATGATGCCGCGGTCGCGGCGCATCGCATCGCGATCGCGGCGCGCCGGTCCGGCGCCGGTCCGCTCTCCGATGACGGCTAGGCCGTAGCGGATGAGCGCCGAGGGATCGTGGTCGGGCCGGGTGATGACCCGGAGGTAGTGCGGCTGGTCTTCCTTGGCCACCGCGACCTGGAGGAACGCGGACAGCTCCTCGGTCGCCGGAGGCGGGCACGTTTCGACGAAACCTTCGAGGTCGGCGAAGCGCAGGATCGGCGTCAACGCGGAGCGCGGCACGCGCCACTGGGTCGCCTGGCGTTCCCAATCGGGGATCCGGTACGCCTCGATTCGCGCTACGGGCGCCGGGGTGGCACCGGCATAGAGTCGGCTGAGCTGGAGCGCGTCGAGCGGGGCGGCCGGGCGGATCCGGGCGTCGGTCGTCTCGGCGTCGGAGGGCAGCGCGGGCAGCGCTTCGGATGCCGGACGGAAGAAGATCCGCTCCTCCCCGTAGCGCGCGAAACCGGCCTGCATGAAGAGTTCCACGTTGCCGTCGCGATCGGCGCACGCGACGTGGACGCGGGACGCCCGATGCCCAGCGTCGCGCAGCAGATGCTGGACGAGGCGCAGGCGGATGTCGCCGGCATCGCCATGATCGATGGCGTCGAGCTCGACGATCGTCCACTCGTCGCGGTGGGCGTCACGCTCGACCCGGGCGAGACCAGCCAATCGGTGTTCATCCTCGTAGACGTACAGCGGGTCGTGCGGCTGGAACGCGCCGAGCGGCATCCGGAAAAGGCTGAAGACGCTGACCGCGCTGGCACTGACCGGCAGCCCCAGCGACCGGACGCGCGCGTCCGTGCCGTTGGCCGGTGCCTGCGACAGGCGGGACAGTTCGCCGAGCGCGGCAAGGTCGGTCAATCGGGCGAAGCGGACGCGACCCACGCGCGGGCTCATCGGCCACCCTCCGGGTGCGCCTTGGCCGTCCGTCGGGTCGGATGTCGCCGGCGTCCGGCACCCTCGCGCGGCTCATCGAATTCGCTGGCCATCGTCGCGACGAGCCGATGGAAACGTGTCTCACCGGCGAGTTCCGGGTGGAAGGCCGTGGCGATGACGTTGCGCTGCCGGACCGCGACGACGCGCCCGTTATCCAAGCGTGCCAGCACATCCACGTCCGGACCGACGCGCTCCACCGTCGGCGCGCGGATGAAGACGCCGTGGACGGGCGTATCGCCGACGAGCGGCACATCCATCTCGGCCTCGAAGCTGTCGACCTGGCGCCCGAACGCGTTGCGCTTGACGGCGATGTCGAGGAGCGGGAAGACGGGCTCGTCGCCGTCGAGGATCTCCTTCGACAACAGGATCATCCCGGCGCACGTCCCGAACAGCGGCGCCCCCTGCCTGGCCAGCTCGAGGATCGGTTCGTGCAACCCCCACCGGTCGATGAGCTTGCGCATCGTGGTGCTCTCGCCACCGGGCAGGATGAGGCCGCTGACGCCCTCGAGGTCCGCCGGAAGGCGCACCGGGACACCCTCGACCCCGAGCCCGCGCAGGACGTCAAGGTGTTCGATGAATGCGCCTTGCAGCGCCAGGACGCCGATCCTCATCGGGCGGTCCCGGGTCGGACCCTTCGAATCGATGGTCGCGAGCCCGGTGCTCCCTCTACCAGCCGCGGACCGCGAGACGGTCGGTCTCGGGGATACTGCCCATCTCGACACCGCGCATCGGGGCGCCCAGGCCCTTCGAGACATCGGCAAGGATCTTGGCGTCCTCGAAATGGGTAGTGGCCTGGACGATGGCGTTGGCCATCTTGGCCGGATCCTCGCTCTTGAAGATGCCCGAGCCGACGAACACGCCCTCGGCACCGAGCTGCATCACCAGCGCCGCGTCGGCCGGGGTGGAGATGCCGCCGGCCACGAAGTTGACCACCGGCAAGCGGCCGTTCTTGGCCACGTCCCGCACCAGGTCGAGCGGTGCCTGGAGCTCCTTTGCGGCGGCGAACAGTTCGTCATCGCGGAGGGAGTGCAGCCGGGCGATCTCGGCGTTGACGGCGCGCAGCTGGCGGACGGCCTCGACGATGTTGCCCGTGCCCGCCTCGCCCTTGGTGCGCATCATGGCGGCGCCTTCGGCGATGCGCCGGAGCGCCTCACCGAGGTTCCGGCAGCCGCACACGAACGGCACGTTGAAGGCGTGCTTGTCGATGTGGTTGGCCTCGTCGGCAGGGGTGAGGACCTCAGACTCGTCGATGTAGTCGACGCCGAGGGCCTCCAGGATCTGCGCCTCGACGAAATGGCCGATGCGAGCCTTGGCCATGACCGGGATGGAAACGGCGCCCATGATCCCTTCGATCATCGACGGGTCGCTCATCCGTGCCACTCCGCCGGCGGCCCGGATGTCGGCCGGCACGCGCTCAAGGGCCATGACCGCCACCGCGCCCGCATCCTCCGCGATGCGCGCGTGCTCCATGGTGACGACGTCCATGATGACGCCGCCCTTGAGCATCTGGGCCAGGCCCTTCTTGGTTGTCCAGGTCGAGGTATCGACGCTCACGCTGGTAAGAACCTCAAGTCATCGCGGGCGACGCGGCGGTCGGACTGGCCCCGGGGTCCTCGCCCGTTCGAGCCGCACCGGCCACATCGCGCTTGGGATGATTATCGCATGGCGACTCGGGCACTCCCGCCGCACGGCGATGTAGGCTGCGGGGCCCAACGCGACCGAGACAGGAGTCACGATTGTCGTCGTCCGATCTTTCGCCGACCGGCCAGCCGACGGGGACCGTCACCCTGGTCTTCACCGACATCGAAGGCTCGACGGTCCTGCTCCAGGCGCTCGGCGACCGCTACCCGGAGGTCCTCGCGGATCACCATCGGTTGATCCGGGAGGCGTTCGCCCATCACGGCGCGCTCGAGCGCGGATCGGCCGGCGACGGGCTCTACTTCGTCTTCGGCGCGGCGCGCGCGGCCGTCCAGGCCGCCATCGATGCACAACTCGCCATCAACGCGGCCACATGGCCGGGCGGGGTCGTGATCCGCGACCGGATGGGGCTGCACACCGGTGAGCCGTGGACGGCATCGGAGGGTTACGTCGGGCTCGACGTCCACCGAGCGGCACGCATCTGCGCGGCCGGGCACGGCGGCCAGATCCTCATCTCGCAGACGACGCGCGACCTCGTCGCGGACGAGCTGCATCCACCGACGGGCGTTGTCGACCTTGGCCCGCAACGGCTGCGCTCCTTCGACACCCCGCAGCGCCTCTATCAGATCGTCGCCGAGGGTCTCGATCGCGACTTCCCGCCGCCCCGGGCGACCGACGTCCCGCGCAACAACCTGAAGCTCGAGGTGACGAGCTTCATCGGCCGCGAGCGGGAGATCGAACAGGCCAGCCGGATGCTCGAGCGTTCGTCATTGCTCACGCTGACCGGCCCCGGAGGCGTCGGGAAGACCCGCATCGGTCTTCGCCTGGCGCGGACCCTGTTGGACCGTTTCGAGGACGGCGTGTGGGTCGTCGAGTGCGGCGCGCTGACCGATCCGGCGTTCGTGCTGCCGTCGGTCGTCAGCGCCATCGGCATGACCGAGGCGGCCGGGCGCTCGCTGCTCACGGCCGTCGTCGACCACCTGAAGGCGAAGCAGCTGCTGCTGGTGATGGATGACTGCGACCCGGTGCTCGCCGAGTGCGCCGACCTCGCCGCCGAGTTGGTCCGGTCGTGCCCGTCGGTGCGCATCGTCGTGACCAGCCGGGAGGCACTCGGCGTGCCGGGCGAAGCGGTCCTGCCCATCGCCTCGATGACCACGCCCGAGTCCGGTCAGACCGTCACCGTTCACGACCTCGAGGCGGTCGATGCCTGCCGGCTGTTCGTCGAGCGAGCGACCGCGGTCCAGCCGACGTTCGAGCTGACCCAGCAGAATGCGCGATCGGTCGCCCAGCTCTGCCGCCGACTGGACGGCATCCCGCTGGCCATCGAGCTGGCTGCAGCGCGCGTCCGCACCCTCCCGGTCGAGCAGATCGCGACGCGCCTGGACGATCGCTTCCGGCTCCTGACCGGTGGCAGCCGCGCGGCCGTGGCTCGCCACCAGACGCTGCGCGCGACCATCGACTGGAGCTACGACCTCCTGACCGAGGCAGAGCGATCGGTGCTGCGCCGACTCTCGGTGTTCGCCGGCGGGGCGACGCTCGAAGCGGCCGAGACGGTCTGCGCCGGCGATCCGGTCGACCCGTTGGATATCCTCGATCTGCTCGGCAGGCTCGTCGAGAAGTCGCTCGTCTTCACCGACCCGACGACGGCCGAGGCCCATTTCCGGCTGCTCGAGACGGTCCGTGAGTACGCCCGAGGGCGACTCGTCGAGGCAGGTGAGGCGGCCGACACGCTGCGTCTTCACCGCGACTGGTACCTCGCGATGGTCGACGAGGCGGCCCCGAAGTTCTTCCATGGCCCCGAGCCCGTCGAGTGGCTGCGCCGGCTCGACAGCGAGCATGACGATGTCGGAGCTGCGCTCGAATGGTGCATGGACCAGCCGGGCGAGGGCAGCGCGGGGCTGCGCATCGCCGCCGGGCTGTGGCGTTACTGGGAGATCCGCGGTCACCTGACCGAGGGCCGGGGCTGGCTGGAACGGATGATCGAGATGGCCGGGGACGATGTGTCGCCGCTCCTCGCGAACGCCCTGACCGGTGCCGGTACGCTCGCGTTCATGCAGGGTGACTTCCGAGCTGCCTCGACCTTCCATGAACGGAGCCTGGCGCTGCATCGGCAGATCGGCGATCCGCAGAGCGTCGCCTATGCCGCCAACAACCTGGCCAACACGGTCCTGCAACTGGGCGATCACGCCCGGGCGCGGGGGCTCTACGAAGAAACCATCGCCCACTGCGTCCAGATCGGCGACTGGCGCGGAGAGGCGTTCGGGTCGATCAACCTTGCCGAGGTGGCCGCCCGCCAGGGTGACTTCGAGGCGGCGCGGACCTTGCACGAGGACGTGCTGACCACGATCCGGGCGAGCGGCGATCGATGGATGGAGGCTTTCGTCCTCAACGCCTTCGCCCGGGCGACCAGCCAGGCCGGCGATCGGGCCGGGGCCCGCTCACTTCACATCGAGGCGCTGGCGATCCTCGAGGAGATCGGCGACCGGCGCGGCGCGGCCCGCGGACTGACCCAACTGGCGGAACTGGCTCGGGCCGACGGCGACACGGCGCGAGCGCGCGGGCTGCTCCGCCAGAGCCTGGCCATCCGCCAGGAACTCGGTGATATGCCCGGGCTCGCCAGTGCCATGGAGAGCCTCGCCGGCGCGGTCGCGTCCGACGACCCGGAGGCCGCCGCCCGGCTGCACGGCGCCGCCGAGTCGCTCCGGGAGTCGATCCGCGCGATGGTCCCGCCGCAGGCCGCCGCGACGCACGACCAGAACCTGGCTGAGATCGAGACGAAGCTCGGAACCGACCGTTTCGAGGCCGCGCGCCGCGAGGGGCGTCTGATGACCCCGAACGAGGCGCTGGCTACGCTCCCTCTCTGACCTCGGTGATCTCATCGGCGAGGAGACCATGCGCCTCAGCATGGACCGCGATGGCCGCTTCGGCGCTGGGTGCCTCGACCAGGCAGAAGACCTTGCCGGTCGCCTCGTCATACCAGTAGCGAACGTAGCTCACATTGTGCTTGCCCTGGACGGCCAGATCGGCAGCATGAGCCTGCGCCACCGCTTCGCGGGTCAGGCCCGGGACTTTGTTGTGGGTATCCAGATAGAGGGGCAAGAGCTCGCTCCCGACTAACCTACCGTGAACCCAGACGACACTGACCGGAGGCTATCACATGACGTTGCGCGAGATCCAGGCACCGATCAAGGAGCGCTACCGCTCCCAACCGGACGCGGCGCGCATCACCCTCCGCGCGGTGGGCAGCACGACCGATAGCGCGCTGAGCTGCTCGGTCGACCTCGGGCGTGCGCTGTATGCGGCGGGCGCCCATCCGGGGGTCGGCGGCAGCGG
>PNAP01000024.1:6634-6795 GCA_003169735.1 Chloroflexota bacterium
GTCGAAGGCGACCTCGACCTGCGCGGGACGCTAGGGACGGCCGACGTGCCCGTCGGCTTCGAGGCCATCCGGGTCCGGTTCGAACTCTCGGGTGATGTGCCGCAGGAGCGGCTTGACAAACTGCGCGAGCGGACCGAGCGCTACTGCGTCGTCCTCCAGAC
>PNAP01000044.1 GCA_003169735.1 Chloroflexota bacterium
ACAAGGAGAAGCTCCAGGAGCGGCTCGCCAAGCTGGCCGGTGGCGTCGCCATCATCAAGGTCGGCGCTGCGACCGAGACCGAGCTCAAGGAGAAGAAGCACCGCGTCGAGGACGCGCTGGCAGCAACCCGCTCAGCGCTCGAAGAGGGCATCGTGCCGGGTGGCGGCGTCGCCCTGCTGAACGCCCAGCCGGCGGTCGCCAAGCTCGACCTGAAGGGCGACGCGAAGATCGGCGCCACGATCGTCGGCAAGGCGCTCGAGGAACCGCTCCGCCGCCTGGCCGAGAACGCCGGCCTCGACGGCAACGTCGTCATCGAGAACGTCCGCCGCGCCCAGGTCGAGAAGAAGGATCGCAACATCGGCTACGACGTCGTCGCCGATGACTACACCGACATGGTCAAGCGCGGCATCGTCGATCCGGCCAAGGTGACCCGGTCGGCTGTCGAGAACGCCACGTCCATCGCCGCCATGGTGCTCACGACCGAGGTCATGATCACCGACAAGCCCGAACCCAGGAAGGCGCCGATGATGCCGCCCGGTGGCGGCGGAGACATGGACTTCTAGTACCGCGAACCGTTTCTGAGGCACCGCTGAGGCCGCGCGTCACACGCCCGGCCCGGCGCGTAGCCTGTCCGGTATCCTGAGTCGATCCTCGACTCGACACCGCCCAGTGAGGCTGACGCCCTGACCGCTGCCGCGCCGCCCAAGCCGCCGCCAGCTCCTGGATTGAAGGAGCAGATCGGACGTGTCCGCACCGCGGCAATGGCCCTGCTCGCCGCGCACCGGGAACTGTTCATGGCCGAGCTCTCGGCCATCACCGCCGAGATCAAGGTCATCGCCGCGCTCGTCGGCATCATCGTCGTCCTCGGGTTGCTGCTGGTCGGACTGCTCTACACGGGCACGTGGCTCTTCCTCGGGGAGTGGCTGTTCGGCTCGATCGGCTGGGGGTTGCTCCATGGCGCGTTGGCGACGGTCGCCATCATCGCCGTGGCGGCGCTCCAGATCGTGGCCGGCTCATCCCGCGGCACGGTCCTCGGGCTCGGACTGGCGTTCGTGCTGGCCGTCGTCCTCGCCGTCGTGTTCGCCTCGAACGCGCTGCGCAGCACGTCCGTCTGGGCGGCCGATCAGGTTTCTCCTTCTCTGAGCCTGGATGCCGTCGCGCTGCGCGGCATCGATATCTCGTTCGTGGCGATGGCCGTCGCGGCGGGCGTGCTGGGCTTCCTGGCTGGACTGCGCATGGGCATCGGTGGAGCGATCGGCGGGCTCATCGGCCTGGCGATCGTCGGCGCCGTCTTCGGGTTCATGCTGGGCGGCGATTCGCTGGCCGCGGCCTATCCCATCATCGCCGCGGCCGTCGCCGGCGCGATCGTGGTCGCCGTGCTCGGCCTCATCTTCGGCGCGCGACGCGGTCGTGCGCGCGGCGCACTAAGCGGCCTCTTCGTCGGCGCGCTCATCGGCCTATTCCTCGGTGCCCTGGCCGGCGACATCACGTACGACACCAAGGGCGCCGTGGCCATCGCTGTCGTGGTCGGGTTGATCGCCTGGCCCGTCCTGGCGGGCCTCGTCGCGTGGCGCGCGGGGCTCGACCTGTCCAAGCGTTTCGGGCGGCTCGTGCCGCGCGAATCCATCGACGCCGCCAATGAGACCCGCACCTTCTTGGAGCAGGAATGGCAACGACAACGCAAGAAGCTCACGAAAAGATAGCCGCCGCGCGGCAGCAGCTCAGCACCGAGCTTGATGGGCTCGGCGCGGCCGCACGCGCCTCGGTCGATATCCCGGCCAAGATCCGGCGCAACCCGGTTCGAACGCTCGGTCTGATCGGGGGCGCCGGGTTCCTCGCCATCGGCGGCCCGAAGCGTGCCCTGAAGGCCGTCGAGAAGCGCGTCCGGCCGGCGCCGAAGGACAAGCTCAGGGGCATCCTGCCGAAGGACGTCGAGAAGCTGGTCGTCAAGAGTGGCGCCAGCAACGCCGACGAGGTGCAGGCGCGCCTCGAGCAGGACTTCTACGACTGGATGGCGAAGCGCCGCACGCAGCCGCCCGCCAACGCCCGCCAGAGCCTCTGGAAGACCTACGACACGTTGCTCGGCCCGCTCGGTGGCATGGGTTCCAAGGCCCTTGCCAAGCGTCTCTTCTCGTCGGAGCAGTCGTCGAAAACGACATCGATCCCGAGCGAGAAGCCGAAGGGCGACCCGAAGACCTGATCTGCCGGACTTGGTGCGGAAGGAGGGATTCGAACCCTCACGCCCTTGCGGGCACTGGCTCCTAAGGCCAGCGTGTCTGCCGTTCCACCACTTCCGCGCCGTGATCGGGCAGGTCGCTGGTCCGCAGTCTAGCGAACGGCCCCCCGCCGCCACTCTGCTTCTCGAACCCGTCTCGCCGCCTATACTTTCTCTCCCCATGCATAGCGTCCCTCGACGACCATGAAGGTCACCACCCGTCCCGCCGACCGCAGTACTGTCGTGCTCGAGGTCGAATTGCCGCCCGAGCGCGTCAAGAGCTCCATCGACCTGTCGGTGCGGCATCTCGGTCGGCGCACGAAGGTGCCCGGCTTCCGGCCCGGCCACGTGCCGCGCGGCATGCTCGAGCGTGCCCTCGGCATCGATCGTGCCGATGAGACCGCGCCCGACCCGGTGTATGACGATGCCAAGGAGCACCTGTTCGAGGCGTCCGTGGTCGAGGCGCTCCGCGACGAGAAGCTCGACGTCCTGGCCATCCCCGCTCCGGAGTGGACCTCGTTCGACGAGGCGACAGGCGCCGCCTACCGCGTCACGGTGCCGGTGCGACCCGACGTCAAGCTCGGCGCCTACGAGACGTACCCGTTCTCGATCGAGGTCGATACCGTCGATGAAGCCAAGGTCGACGCCGTCCTCGAGCAGCTGCGCGAGCAGCAGTCGAGCCTCGTCCCGGTCGTTGATCGCGGCGCCATTGACGGCGACTACGCGGTCATCGCGTTCGATGGCAACGCGGACGGCGTGCCCATCGACGGCGCCAAGGCGGAGCGCTTCCCGCTCGTCATCGGCAAGGAGCGGATGATCCCGGGCTTCGAATCGGAGCTGGTGGGGCTGCGCGAGGGCCAGGAGAAGACCTTCCAGCTGACCTTCCCGGCCGACTACGGCGAGACGGACCTGGCGGGCAAGGACGTCGAGTTCCACGTCACCCTGCTCGAGTTGCGCGAAAAGTCGCCGCCGACACTGGATGACGATTTCGCCCGATCGCTCGGCGACTATGCGGATCTGGCCGCGTTGCGGACCGAGATCCAGGGTCGCCTGGAACGGAGCGCCCTAGATCGCGCCCGGCACGTCTTCGCCGACCGGATCATCGAGTTCGCCACCGGCAACTCGACCATCGACGTCCCGGAGCTGCTCATCGATCGCGAAGTCGATGTGATGATCGACGAACTCAAGGTCCGCCTGGCCGAACAGAACATCGGCCTCGACGAGTACCTCAAGGTCACCGAGCGGACCGAGGACCAGATCCGCACCGAGTACCGCGAGCAGGCCGAGCACCGGGTCAAGGTGCTGCTGGTGCTGGGGGCCATCGCCGAGCGCGAGGGGATCGTCGTCGATGATGCGGCCGTCCAGGGCGAGCTGGGCCGCGCTCGCGGCTCGGCCGGCGAAGACAGCAAGCTCATCACCTACCTCGAGTCGGAGCGCGGCCGTTCGTACCTGCGCTCCCAGCTGCGCCGGACGCAGACCGTCGAGACGCTCATCGATCGCTGGATCGCGCAACATCCCGAGTTCAGCAACGTCCGCCATATCGAGGACCAGCCGTTCACCGATCTCGTCACCGAGCCGGCGGACGAGCCGGCCGAATCCCCAGCAGAGTCCGTCACCGAGGTCAGCCGCACGTGAACAACCGCATCGCCGTCCCGACCGAATCGGTCGCTCTCGCCGCTGCCCGCTCGACCACGTCGATGCTCGTGCCGATGGTCATCGAGACCTCGAGCCGCGGCGAGCGCGCCTACGACATCTACAGCCGCCTGCTCAAGGAACGGATCATCTTCCTCGGCGACGCCATCGAGGATCATGTCGCCAACCTGATCATCGCGCAGCTGCTCTTCCTCGAGGCCGAGGATCCCGAGCGCGACATCAG
>PNAP01000020.1 GCA_003169735.1 Chloroflexota bacterium
CAGAAGATCGTCGAGGAGGCGCCCACGCCGGCGCTCGATGAGGCGGGCCGCACGGCTCTTGCCGAAGGCGCCGTCCGTGCCGTCGTGGCGGCCGGTTACGAGAACATCGGCACGCTCGAGTTCCTGGTCGATGCCAACGGCGACTTCTACTTCATCGAGATCAANNTACGAGAACCTGGGCACGCTCGAGTTCCTGCTCGACCGCGACGGCAACTTCTACTTCATCGAGATCAACTGCCGCATCCAGGTCGAACATCCGGTGACCGAGATGCTGTCGGGCATCGATATGGTGGTCGAGCAGATCCGCATCGCGGCCGGCGAGCCGCTCGGCTACACGCAGGGCGACATCGTCCTGCGCGGCCACGCCATCGAGTTCCGCATCAACGCCGAGGACGTCGAGCATGACTTCCGGCCCCAGGCCGGCCGCGTCGAGGCGTACCTGGCGCCGGGCGGCCCCGGCGTGCGGATGGATTCGCACCTCTTCTCCGGCTACGAGGTGCCGCCGTACTACGACTCGTTGCTCGGCAAGCTCGTCGTGTGGGGTCCGGATCGAGCTACGGCCGTCGAGCGGTCCCGCGTCGCCCTGTCGGAGCTGGTCATCGACGGCCTCAAGACGAACGTCGCGTTCCATCGCGCGCTCATCGAGGACCCGACCTTCCTGGAGGGGCGCTTCACCACGAACCTGCTCGATCGCGTGGGGAGTGCTGCGTTCCTCGCCGCGGCGGCCGCGCGCACATGACCCCGATGATGGGATGCTGACGGCATGACCGACACCAACCCGGACGCCGCCGTGCCCAGCGGCCCCGTCCTCAGCACCGCCCAGATCCAGGGCCTCATCCCGCATCGCTGGCCATTCCTGCTCGTCGATCGCATCGTCGAGTACGCCCCGGAGCGCAGCTACATCCGTGGCGAGAAGGGCGTGACCGCCTCGGAGTGGTTCTTCCAGGGCCACTTCCCGGGGCTGCCGGTGATGCCCGGCGTCATCCAGGTCGAGGCACTTGCCCAGACGATGGCCGTCTACGTCGCCCAGCAGCCCGGCTTCGGCAACCGCATCGGCTTGTTCGCGGGCATCGACGAGTGCCGCTTCAAGCGCATCGTCCAGCCCGGTGACCGGCTGACGCTCGAGGTCACCATGGAGAAGCTCGGCCGGCGCTTCGGCAAAGGGCGCGCGGTCGCCTCGGTCGATGGCGAGGTCGCGTGCGAGGCGACGCTGTCGTTCGTCATCCCGCCAGAAGGGGCGCTGCGCTGATGGCGACTCGCATCGCCCTCCTCGGCGATATCCACGGC
The DNA here is from genome assembly GCA_003169735.1 of Chloroflexota bacterium. GTDB lineage: Bacteria > Chloroflexota > Limnocylindria > Limnocylindrales > CSP1-4 > Palsa-1032. The sequence continues at coordinate 1,288 of PNAP01000020.1, forward strand.
AACGAGGTCGCGCTCGAAGCGGCCCTTGCCGCGATCGCCAAGAAGAAGCCCGATGTCATCGCCGTCACCGGGGACCTGGCGCTCAACGGTCCGCGGCCGGGCGCCGTCATCCGGATGCTGCGGGCGCTGGAATCGAGTGCTGGCGCGGTGGTCATCCAGGGCAATACCGATATCGCCGTCGCTGACATGGACTACGCGGCGGCCTTCCCGTGGTTCGACGAGGTCCCCGCCGCGCAACGTGCCGCCGCCGAGTGGACACACGATTCGCTCTCCGACGACGAGCTCGACTGGTTGCGCCGGCTGCCGTCCGAGCGCCGCCTTACGCTCGGCGACCACATGGTCCTCATCTGCCACGCCTCGCCGGGCAGCCAGACGGCCGGCCTCGCCGCCGATCTCGATCCGTCGGTGACGGTCGATCGCGTCACGCGCACCGACGCGCGGGTGATCGCGTGCGGTCACACCCACGTGGCCGAGATCCGGGAACTCGGCGCCAAGCTCATCTGCAACCCGGGATCGTGCGGCTACGCCTTCGACGGTGACCCGTCGGCGGCCTGGGCGATGCTGACGCTCGATGACGACGGCGGACCCGTTGCCGAGCTCTTCCGCACGATCTATGACGCGGTGGCGGTCGCCGACGAGGTCTCGTCGCGCGGCCTGCCCGGCGACGTCTATCGAGCCGCCACGATCCGCACCGGGAGGTTCGTCCGATGAGCAGCGAGCCGCGCCGCGTCGTCATCACGGGTCTCGGAGCGGTCACGCCGCTCGGGTCGAGCGTTGCCAAGACCTGGTCGCGGCTGGTGGCCGGCGAGTCCGGCGTGCGTACGGTCCAGTCGTTCGATCCATCGCGCCTCGATAGCCGGATGGCCGGCGAAGTGCCCGATTTCGATGCCAGCCATGTATTCGATCGCAAGGAACTGCGGCGCAACGATCGCTACACGCAGTTCGCCCTGGTGGCGGCGCGCGAGGCGATGGCCCAGGCCGGGCTGCCCGATCGATTCGAAGGCGAGCAGGCCGAATCGACCGGCGTCCTGATCGGATCGGGGCTGGGTGGCACCGCCACGCTGATGGACCAGACCGCCATCGGCATCACCCGCGGACCCGACCGGCTCAGCCCGTTCTTCATCCCCATGGTAATCGCCAACATGGCCAGCGGCCAGGTCGCCATCAGCGTCGGCGCGATGGGCCCGAACTTCTCGGCCGTCAGCGCCTGTGCCTCGGCCGGCCACGCCATCGGCGAGGCATCGGAGATCATCCGGCGTGGCGACGCGGACGTGATGATCGCCGGCGGCTCCGAGGCGTCGGTGCACGAGATCGTGATGGGCGCGTTCTGCGCGATGCGGGCACTCTCGACACGCAACGATGACCCGGCCGGGGCGAGTCGTCCGTTCGACACGGGCCGCGACGGTTTCGTCTGCGCCGAGGGCGCCGGCGTGGTCGTGCTGGAGGAGTTGCACCATGCCGAGGCACGCGGCGCCCGGATCCTGGGTGAGTTGTGCGGCTACGCGGCGACGGCCGACGCCAGCCATATCACGCTGCCGGCACCGGGTGGCGCGGGCGCGCTGCGGGCGGGCCGCCGAGCGCTCGCCAAGGCCGGCATCGACGCGTCCGAGGTGGACGTCGTCAACGCCCACGCCACGAGCACGCCCGAGGGCGATACGGCCGAGCTCCAGGCCATCCGCTCGCTGCTCGGCGAACGCGCCTCCAAGGTCAGCATCACCGCCACCAAGGGTGCCATCGGTCACACGCTCGGCGCGGCCGGCGGTATCACCACGGTCGTGGCCGTGAGCACGATGCTCGATGGCTGCGTGCCGCCGACGCTCAACCTGACCGATCCCGACCCCGCGATCGGCGATCTCGATTGCACGCCGCTGAAGGCGCGGCCGCACGATGTGCGCGTCTCGATCGTCAACGCGTTCGGCTTTGGTGGCCAGAACAGCTGTCTCGTGCTCCGTCGGTGGGATGCCTGACGTGCCCGAGCGCGACGACGCAGCGGAGCTGATCGCGCTGATCGACCGTTTCGAGCGCCTCCTGGAGCGCTCCGAGCTGTCCGAGCTTGAGGTGGAGGCGGGTGGGACGATGCTGCGCCTGGCCAAGCCGTCGGCACCCGTGGCGGCCGCGCCGGCCGGTCCGATCGACCCGCCCGCCCGCTCCACGGCGCCGGCACCCGCAGGCAGCGGCTATCACGACGTCATCGCGCCGCTGACAGGCGTCTTCTACAACTCGCCGTCACCGGAGGCAGCGCCCTACCTGGCAGTCGGCGGCCCGGTCAGGGCCGGGCAGGTCATCGGGCTCATCGAGGCGATGAAGCTCTTCAACGAGATCAAGAGCGACGTCTCGGGCACGGTCCACCGGATCGTCGCCGAGAGCGGCGCACTGGTGAAGCAGAAGCAGACACTCGTCGAGGTCATACCGTCGTGAGCGAGCGGGAGGCAGGGACAATGGGAGCGCGTGGGCCGCGCAGCGTGCGCATCACCGGTTGGGGCCGCTACGTACCTGAGCGCATCCTCACGAACGCGGACCTCGAGAAGCTCGTCGATACCTCGGACGAGTGGATCGTCTCGCGGACCGGCATCCGCGAGCGCCGCATGGCTGCCCCGCACGAGACGACGGCGACGCTGGCCGCCATCGCCGGCAAGCGCGCCATCGCCGTGGCCGGTCTCGAGCCCGACGACATCGATCTGATCCTGGTCGGCACGCTGACGCCGGACTATTGGATGCCCGCCACGGCGGTTCTCGTCAAGGAAGCCATCGGCAATACGCGCGCGGTGGCGTTCGACGTGATGGCCGCGTGCTCCGGCTTCGTCTACGCCTACGCCACGGCCGATGCGTTCATCCGCAGCGGCGTTTACCGGAACGTGCTCGTCATCGGGGCCGAGCTGTTGACGCGCTTCCTCGACTTCAGCGATCGGAACACGTGCATCCTCTTCGGCGACGGGGCCGGCGCGATCGTCGTGTCCGCTTCTGACGAGGAGGGCGGCGGGCTCCGGGGCATGGAGTTGACGACCGACCCTGACGGCGCCTACATGATCTGGCTGCCATCGGGCGGGTCGAAGAGCCCACCGTCGCACGAGACGATCAGCCGCGGCGAGCATTTCGTGCGCATGGAAGGCCGCGAGACGTACCGATTCGCGACCAGGACGCTGGCTACCAGCGCGCTCAAGGCGATCGAGCGGGCGGGCTGGAAGCTCGAGGACGTGGACCTCCTCATCCCGCACCAGGCCAACGTTCGGATCATCGAATCGGTCTCCAAAGGGCTCGGCCTGCCGATGAGCAAGATGTTCGTCAACGTCGACCGATACGGCAATACGTCGGCGGCGTCGGTCGGGATCGCGCTCGCCGAGGCGGTCGATTCCGGGCGCGTCAAGATCGGCGACAAGATCGTCTTCGTGGCCTTCGGCGCCGGCTTCACGAGTGGCGCAGCGGCGGTCGAGTGGACGGCTGATCCCGTCAACGGCCACCGTGCGGACTCGGTCGTGCCAGAGGCCTCGGTCCGAGCACCGCTCGATTGGGACTCCGTCGACCCGATCCCGGAGCGACTGCGGGCGCTGCTCGCGTCACGCGAGGGGCCGCAGGTACCGCTCGATGACGTGGTGCCCGGCGAGCCCGAGCCGGTCCACCGGGGAGCGCCGGCATGATCGACCTGTCGGGGAAGTCGGCGGTGGTGACCGGCGGATCGCGCGGCATCGGCCGCGCCATCGCGTTGCGATTGGCCGCGCAGGGCGCGGACGTGGCGTTCAGCTATCGCGGCAACGAGGATGCGGCCGCGGCAACCAAGGCCGAGATCGAGGCACTTGGGCGACGGGCTCTGGCGTTCCAGGCGGACGTGACGGATCCGGAGGCTGCCGATGCGCTGATCAAGGGCGCCCTGGAGGCCTTCGGCAAGGTCGACATCCTGGTCAACAACGCCGGCATCACGCGCGACGACCTGATCATGCGCATGAGCCTGGACGCGTGGCGAAGCGTCCTCGAGACGAACCTCTTCGGCGCTTTCTACACACTGAAAGCCGTCACGCGGCCGATGCTCAAGGCGCGCTCGGGGCGGATCATCAACATCACGTCGGTGTCGGGCCAGGCGGGGCAGATGGGCCAGGCCAACTATTCGTCGGCGAAGGCCGGGCTGATCGGGCTGACCAAGGCCGCCGCGCGCGAGCTGGCGTCACGCGGCATCACCGTCAACGCCGTGGCGCCGGGCTTCGTCCTGACCGAGCTGACCCAGGACCTGCCCGAGGCGCTCCAGGCGCAGCTCATCGAGCGGACGCCGCTCGGCCGTTTCGGCACCGCCGAGGAGGTCGCCAACGCGGTCGCCTTCCTCGCCTCCGACGAGGCCGCGTACATCACCGGCCACATCCTCGCCGTCGATGGCGGCCTGGTGATGATGTAGCGGGCGATGGATAGTTGCGCGGGGTTGCTACCATCAACGCGTGCGAACGCGCAACCGACCTATCCGGTACCGCCACCTGGCCGTGGCGATGGTCATCGCGTTGCTCGGCGGGATCATGCCCGCCGCGGCGTCGAGCGCTCCCGCACCCGTCCAGGAGTCCGGTACATCCACCGTCCTGGCCGCTGACAGCCCGGATGTCGCGAGCCTGCTGAGCGGCCTGCGCTCGGCCGGTCAGGCCGTCGTCGATCGCCTGTCAGCGGCAGTGACGCCGAGCGGCTCGTCCCTGACGCTCGGCAGTGACGGTCGGCTCACCTTCCTGCTCGTCGGTTCCGACTATCGACCCGGCTACACCGATGAGCGACTCGACGTCATCCTCGTCGTCTCGATCGATACCTCGACGGGCAAGGTCGTTGCCGCGAGCATCCCGCGCGACACCGTCCAGTTCCCGCGTGCCCCGAGCAACGGCGGCGGCACCAGCGGCAACGAGCGCGTCAACTACATGTTGGAAGACTACTCGGGCACGCTGACGACCAAGCTGCAGAAGTTCACCAAGGATGTCTCGTTCGCGCTCGGCGTCGAGATCGACCACTACGGCTATCTCCAGTTCACCGGCTTCGATCACCTGATGGTTGCCCTCGGCGGGGTCACGGTCAACATCGCCCAGCCCATCACCGACAAGAACTACAACGACTACGGCTCGCCGCCGTTCGGCATCCACTTCCCGGCTGCCTCGAGCTACTACCTCGGCGGCCCCTATGGGGCCCTCTGCCCGGACTGGCACTCGAACTGCCACCGCGCGCAGCCGTACGTGCGCTCACGGCACGGCAAGGTCGGCAACGCCGCGAACAATGACTGGAAGCGCAACGCGCGCCAACAACAGGTCGTGATGGCGGCCATGCAGCAGGTCACGTCCGGCCACCTCAGCGCCCTGGTCAACGCGGCCAATGCCGGGATGACCAATGGCTTGACGACGGATGTCGCGATCAGCCTCGCCAACGCGCGGCAGCTCTACAACTGGGTCCACGATGCGACATTCAGCCACCAGGTCATCTTCCAACCGAACACCTGGGAGACCCACCACCAGGGAACGCCGGCGTACACCTATACGCTGCGCTTGTCGAAGGTCCGGGCCTGGATCCACCAGTACATGCCTGCCCTGACCCCTTGACGATCTGGTCGCGGCGCCTGGCCGTCGTCGTCGCCATCGCCCTGACGGCCGCGATGACGCCCGGCGCAGCGGCCGCCCGACCCGCGGCCTCGAGCGGCAGCTCGGTACCCTCCGGCGGCTCGACCCTCTCTCTCGGCACGGACGGCCGGCTCACCGTCCTCGTCATCGGTTCCGACTATCGACCGGGATACACCACCGAACGGACCGACGTGATGATGGTCGTCTCGCTCGATCCAGCGGCGGGCACCGTCGCCATCGCGAGCGTGCCGCGCGACACGGTCCACGTGCCGCGGGCGTTGACCAACGGTGGCGGAAATACCGGCTCGGCGCGCATCAACGGCATGATGTGGGGGTATCACGGCCTGCTCACGCAGCGTCTGGCCAGGTTCAAGGACGATATCGCCTTCACGCTCGGCATCGAGATCGACTACTACGCATATGTGCGGTTCACGGGGTTCGACGCCCTCGTCGCTGCCATCGAGGGCGCGACCGTCGACATCCCCGCGCGCATCATCGATCGCAACTACAACGACTACGGCTCCCTCCCGTTCGGGATCAAGTTCCCGGTCGCCACGGGGTATTGGCTCGGTGGCGCCAGCACGCCGCCCTGCCCGGACTGGACCGTCGATTGCGACCGCGCATTGCCGTACGTCCGGTCGCGTCATGGCAAGGTCGGGACGGTATCCAACAGCGACTGGATGCGCGAGGGCCGACAGCAGGTCTTCATGATCGCCATCATCACGAAGGTCCTGGCGCGTGGCCCGGATACCGGCAGCGAGACTCCCCTGTCCGACCTGCGGGATGCCATCGCCGATCCGGACGTGAACCTCGGCGTGACCACCGACATGCCCACGACACTCGCCGACGCTGTGCAGCTCTTCACCTGGCTTGGCTCGGCTCCGACGGTTTCGGCACAGGTCGTCTTCAAGCCCAGCAAGTGGGAGTCCCAGCATTCGGGCGACCCCACTTATACCTATCGCCTGCGCCTGGCCAAGGTCCGTGGCTGGATCGCCACGCACATGCCCGCGGTGCTGCCGTAAGGCTTCCAGGGCCGTGCGCCCAGCCGGGCCGACCCCGCTAGACTCGCTCGGATGACGCCTCCACGATTCGAGCGAGGCCGCCGCTTATTTCGTCGTCCGGGTGTCGCTGACGGCATGGCCCACCCGCCGGCACCGGTCCCGGCTCCGGACGTAGCCACACCGCCGGCCACGCTGGCTCTCCTCTCCGCGCTCTGGCCAGGCCTCGGCCAGTGGCGCGCCGGGCGACGCCGGACGGCGATCCTCTTCGCCGTGCCGCCGCTGGCCGGTCTCGCCATCGTCCTGCTGTGGCTCGCCCTGCCCGGCCGCCAGAGCCTTGAGTCGGTCCTGTTCCAACCGATCATCGCGGGCAGCGCCCTCGTCATCATCGTCGCCTTGGCCGCGATGCGCCTCATGGCCATGGCGCTGGCGTGGCGTCTCGGGACGCCGAGAGCCCAGGTCCGGCCCCGCCAACGTGTCCTGGTCGTGCTGGCCGTCGTCATCGTCCTGCTCGCTCACGGATACCTCGCCCGTTTCCCGGTCGCGTTCCTCCAGGCGGAGGCCGAGATCTTCCAGCCGCTGCCCTCGGAAGTCGCCATCGCGCCCTCGCCGACGCCGACGCCGGCTCCGGGTGACACCCCGGCTCCGACCGTGGCCCCGACCGCCACGCCGCTCGCGACCGGCCGCATCACCATCCTGTTCATCGGCATCGATCTCGGTGACCCGACCGTGCCCGACCAGGGCTTGACCGACACCATCCTGCTGGCCAGCTACGACCCGGTCGCGAACAGCGTCGACATGATCAGCATCCCTCGCGACACCGATCTCGTCCCGCTCTACGACCCACCCGGTGCCATATTCCCGCTGAAGATCAACGCGTTGAAGCGCTACGCCGACGCGGATCCGACCGACTACCCGGCCGGCGGCACGGAAGCGCTGGTGCAGGAAGTGCAGTACCTGCTCGGCGTGCATGTCGACTACTACGCCTCTGTCGAGATCAGCGGGCTGCAGCAGATCTTCGAGGCGCTCGGTGGCATCGATGTCGTGAACGAGACGACGATCGACGATCCGGGTTACGAGTTCGGCGGTGGCGTCAACGGCTTCCATCTCGATCCCGGCCCGCAGCACCTCGACCCCGTGCATGCGATGGCGTATCTCCGTTCACGCCATGGGACGGGCAACAGCGACTATCAGCGCGCGCGCCGCCAGCAACAGGTCCTGCTGCTGCTCAGGGACAAGCTGCACGATCCTGCTGTCCTCGTGCAACTGCCCGACCTCCTGCCGCTCATCGCACAGGTGGTTCGCACCGACCTGCCGACCGATCGATTCGACCAGATGATGGACATCGCCAGCGCGAGCGCAGGGGCAGCCGTCAAGTCGGTCGTCCTCGGCCCGGGCAAGTACTCCTCGGTCATCCCGCCCGAGCAGATCCAGGGTCAGTTCGGGCTCCAGCTCGACATGGCGGCGGTGGCCGATCTGTCGGTCAGGCTGTGGGGCGACGAGAGCCGCTACTGGGACCCCGCGCATCCGCTCCCGAGCGAGTCACCGGACGCGTCGCCCTAGCGGCCGTCCGCGTGGACGATGGTGACGATCGTCCTGAGCAGGATCTTCAGGTCCGTCCACAGCGACCAGCCGTCGATGTAGCGCAGGTCGAGCGTTGCCCGTCGATCGAAATCGGGGTCTCCTCGCGCCTGGACCTGCCACAAGCCGGTGAGCCCGGGCCGCATCGACAGCCGACGCCGGTGCCAGACGCTGTACAGCTCGACCTCGCGCTGGGGCGCCGGCCTCGGCCCGACGATGCTCATCTGGCCGCGCAACACGTTGAAGAGCTGCGGGAGCTCGTCGAGCCCGGTGCGGCGCAGCCACGGCCCCGACCGCGTGACTCGTGGGTCGTCGGCCATCTTGAAGGCAGGTCCACGGACCTGGTTGAGGTGGGCGACCTCGGCCAGCCGTTCCTCGGCGTCCGGGACCATGGTGCGGAACTTCAGACAGGGGAAGGTCCGCCCGTGGAGCCCGACACGCTCCTGGCGGAAGAGTATCGGGTGACCTTCGCGGATGCGAAGGTACACAGCGATCGCGAGGAGCAGCGGGCTGAGGAGGATCAGGAGTGTGGCACTGACGAGGAGGTCGAACGCCCGCTTCGCGGCCATGCCCATGACACGGTCGGGGCCGTACAGGAAGGTCACCAGCGGGATGCCGGCCAATTCCTCGTAGCGGCCGCCGGTGAGGACTCCGCCGAGCGACCGGATCGATACCCGGACGATCTTGCCTTCCTCCTCGCAGATGCGGGTCGTCGGTTCCACGTAGACCCAGTCCTCCGGCGAGAGGCAGATGCCGACCTCGTCGACGACGCGCCGGTGAAGGACCTTCTCGATGTCATCGAGCGACCCGATGACCGGCCGGCGGACGCCACCCGGCTCGTCTCGCGGGCCTATGAGGTGGCCGATGACCGTCAGCCCGAGCTCGCGATGGTTTTCCACCTCGTCGGCGAACCGGTCCGCCTCGGCGCCCGCCCCGATGATGAGCATCTGCCGGCTGAGCAACCCGCGGCTGCGCATCGAGGCAAGCACGAGGCGCAGCGCCACGCGTGAGGTGACGGTGACGATCGGTTGCGCGACGAACAGCATCAGCAGGAACACGCGGCTGACGTCATTCAGCTTCAGGATGTAGAGCGCGCTCAGCGATGAAACGGCGACGAGGGCCGAAGCGCGCAGGACGTCGACGACCTCGCCGCGCAGCGACCAATGGGTCCGCAGGCGATACAGGCCCTGGACCCACAGCGACCCGACCCACAGCAGACCGTAGGCGGCCGCCAGCCCCAGCACCGGTACAGCGCCGAGCTGCCCCGCCACGGGGTCCGAATCGACCGGGAAGCGCACGAGATAGACAAGCGGGAACAGCACCGCCGCGCTCAGACCATCGCACACCATCATGGCCGCCTTGAGGAGCGTCATGTAGCGTCGGATCATCGTGGGCCCGTCAGGCCGGCACGGAATCGGCCAGCCGTCGCCCGTACTGGCGCTCGTAGTAGTCGTTCCACTCGCCCGATCGCACCCGGGCCCACCAGTCGCGGTTCGCGACGAACCAGGCGATGGTCGCCGGCAGACCCGCGTCCCACGCGACTTTGGCATGCCAGCCGAGGTGCTCGATCTTCGAACCGTCCATCGCATAGCGACGGTCGTGCCCGGGCCGGTCGGGCACGCTGCGAGCCAGCGACCAGGGCTTGCCCACCGTGGCCAGGATGGCGCGCGTCACCTCCCGGTTCGTGACCGGGCCGCCGCCCGGCACGTTATACGCCTGACCGCTCTGCCCGCGATCGAGCACGAACCCAACGGCGTCGGCGTGGTCGTCCACGTACAACCAGTCGCGCTCCTGGAGCCCATCGCCGTAGATCGGCACGGGAAGGTCATCGATGGCGTTGGTGATGAAGAGCGGGATGAGCTTCTCGGGGTGCTGGTGCGGCCCGTACGTATTGGCGCCTCGCGTGATGACCACGTCCGTGCCGTGCGTCACGTGATACGCCCCGACGAGCAGGTCGCCGGCCGCCTTCGCCGCCGCGTATGGGCTCCGCGGGACCAGCGGGTCTGTCTCGACGCTGGCTCCGACGTCGACCGCACCGTAGACCTCGTCGGTCGAGACCTGGACGAAGCGGATGGGTCGATCGACGCGCGTTGCCGATGCGGCACGCACCGCATCAAGGAGCACGTGCACACCGATCACGCCCGTGCGCAGGAATGCATCCGCCTCCAGGATCGAGCGGTCGACGTGCGACTCGGCGGCGAAATTGACGACCGCGTCGATCTCGCCGATGAGCGACCGAACGACGGCGGCATCGGCGATATCACCACGAACGAAGCGAAAACGCGCGCGAAGGGTGGCATCCTCCTCGACCTCGGCCAGATTGGTGATGTTGCCGGCGTAGGTCAGGGCGTCGAGCACGACGATCGAATCGCCGGTCGAGCGCAGCCGCCGCCGGACGAAGGTGCTGCCGATGAAGCCGGCGCCACCGGTGACGAGGATCCTCATGGAGGGATGATGCGCCTTTTCGACTGGTCTACGCGCCGCGAAGTCGCTCGACCGAGAGCTCGAGGGCTTCACGCACGTCGATGGAGCGATAGACGGCCCACGACAGCCACCGCGGATAGGCGTTCTGGTAGTACTCGCGATAGAAGATGCGCATCGCGTCATGAAATGCGTGGATGGTCCGCGGGCGCGAGTGACGGGAGCTCGCTCGCTTGACGTGGCGCACGGTCGTGCTCGGCGTGTACATCACCCGCCACCCGGCACGCTTCATACGCATCGCCCAGTCCATGTCCTCGCCGTACATGAAATAGCGCTCATCGAGCGGACCCACCTGGTCGAGCACCTCGTGTCGCACGAACATGAACGCGCCGCACGGCGTGTCGATCTCAGCCTCCTGATGTTCATCGAGATAGGTCAAGTCATACGCTCCAAAACGGCGACTGCGCGGAAACAGGCGCGACAGCATGGATATCCGATAGAACGCTCGCATCGGCGTCGGGAATGACCGGCGGCAGGCAAGGTCGAGTCGGCCGTTTTCCAGTTCCAACCGCGCCGTGGCGCAGCCGACGTCAGGGTGCTCCTCCAGATACGTGATCATCGTCTCGAGCGTGTCCGTGGCAACGATGGTGTCGGGATTGAGCAACAGCAGGTAGCGCCCTGTCGCGAGCGCCAGTCCCTGGTTCGCGGCCACGGAAAATCCACGGTTCTGCTCATTCCGGACGATACGCACGTCGGGGTTGAGTCGCTGCCACTCGTCGGCGTCGAAATCCTTCGACGCGTTATCGACCACGAAGATCTCAACGCGGCGCGCTCCCCGGGCCGCCAGGAGCGCGGCCAGGCACGCGCGCAGCAGATCGGGGGTCTCGAAATGGACGATCACCGCGCTGACGTCAGGGCGTTCGGCGTCCAGATTCATTCCAGGTGGCATCGGGCGGTCCGTATACTCGCGTGTGTGAATGCGACACGATCCGTGTGCCGGCTCGGCTCCGTCGCTTCCGCCCCATCGTTTCCTCCCAGCGGCGGACCTTCACTGTACCCCACGATCGCATGATCAAGGGTCTCTCGGATCGAATGCTCGTGGGTTCGCGCGCCGGCGCGGCGCTCGCCTGCGCGGTGCTCGCGGACGTCGCCCTGCTGGTGCTGCTGCGCGCCGCGGAGGTCACCGGCCCGGCGGAGCTCGTCGCCCAGGTCGCCCTCGTGATCGGGTTCGGCGCACTGGCAGTGGTGGATCTGCGTGCGGCCGTGGCATTGGCGATCCTGGAGCTTGCACTGGGCGGTGCATCCGGCCAGTGGACCGTGATGCCGGCGGGCATCACCGGCCGGATGGCCATCGATGTCGTCCTGGGCGCGGTGGCGGCGTTGCGCCTGGGACAGGCGTGGCGGCGGGGTGACGGGTTGCACCTGGGCCGGTATGGCCTGCACGCGCTCTTGCTTGCCGTCCTGATCCCGGCCATCTGGGTGCCGATCGGCGTGCTCACCGGGAGCCGCCTCGGAGATGCGCTCGCCGATGGCGACGGCTATCTGTTCCTCTCGTTCGCGGTGGTCCTCGCGGCAGCTGCCCTGGTGGGGGACCTCGGTTGGCTACGGCGGTGGGTCCTGGTCGCGTGCGTTGCCGTCGCCGTCCTGCACGTCGTCCTGCTGCTCGTCATCGTGGCGGGCATCGCCTCGCCGGAGGCCGTTAACACGCTTCTCGTGGAGCGCTTCCACTTCGGCGGCGCCATCGGGTTCACCGCGGCGAACGGCGTCCGCGTCTACATCGCGGCCGGCCTGTTCCTTCAGGTCGGGGTGGTGCTGGTGGCCTGGGAGATCGTCGGTCAGCCGCGCCGATGGTGGCCGTGGCTGAGCGTCGCGCTGCTCATCGTCGCGCTCGTGGTGACCTACACGCGTGGGTACTGGCTCGGCGCCGCCCTCGGCGCGGGTATGGTTCTCGCGGTCGCTCGTCCCGAGTACCAGCGACGTGCCATCGTGGCGGTTGGTGCCGCCTGCCTCGTACTCGGCGTCGGAGCCTGGCTGAGATTCCCGCCGGCGACCTATATCGTCGATCGCACCGTCAGCTCGGCGATCGGCCTGCCGATCGGCCCTGACCTGGGGGACGACCCCACCGGGGGCGGGTTATCCAACGCGGTGAAGCTCGATCAGGCCCGCATCCTCTTGGGCCACATCGCCGAGCGGCCGTTGCTGGGCTGGGGATTCGGTGCCATCGCGCCGGACTATCCGTATAGCGACACCTACACCTACGAACTGACCTATCTCGACCGCACGTTCAAGACGGGCATCGTTGGCCTGCTGCTGTTCCTCTCGTTCCCTGTTCGACTGCTCATCGACGGCGTCCGCGTGATGCGCGGGCGCCTGCGCGGCCCGCCCGGCATGCCCACGCGCGAGGCTGTCGTGCCGCTGGCGATCCTGGCTTCCGTCCTGGCCGTCGGGGCCACGAACCCATACCTCGCAGGCTCCGTCGGGCTCGGGGCGCTGGTGCTGTGCATCTGCTGGCTGGACCCATTCGGGTGGTGACGATCACGCTCGTCACCTTCAATGGCATGCACTGGCTCCCGGGTTGCGTCGCCTCCGTCCGCAGTCAGGAGTTGGCCGACTTCGAGCTCCTGGTGCTCGACAACGCCTCGAGCGACGGCACCGTCGCGTGGCTTCGGGAGCAGGCAGCCGCGGAGCCGCGCCTCCGCGTGCGTGAGTCGAGCGATAACCTCGGGTTCGCCGCTGGGCAGAACCGTTTGATCGCTGCCGCGCGAGGCGAGTTCGTCCTCATGCTGAACCAGGACATCGTGCTTGACGATGGCTTCCTCCGTGCTGCTGTCACCGCCTTCGAAGGCCGCCCGGATGTCGCCGCGGTGCAGGGCCGTTTGCGGCGGCTGGGCCCGGATGGCGAGCGTACGGACGTGTTGGATTCGACCGGCCTCGAGATGCATCGGGACCGGCGGGTCGTCGCACGATCGCAGGGCGAGGTCGAGGACGCGCGCCATCTCGCCGGCGGGCCAGTCTGGGGCGCGGACGGGCCGGCGCCCGTGTACCGCAGGGAGGCACTCCTCGATGCCCGTGAACCGCGCACAGGCGGTGGCTGGGAGATCCTCGACGAAGCGTTCTTCATGTACAAGGAGGATGTCGACATTGCCTGGCGCCTCCGCAATCTTGGCTGGACAGCCTGGTATGAACCGGGCGCGCTGGCCTGGCACGCGCGAGGCGCCGAACGCCGGTCCGGGCGGACGATTCCCGACCTGATACGGGCCGATCGGATGATCCCGCGATGGATAAAAGCGATCTCTTGGCGGAACCATCAGTTGATGCAAGTGAAGAACGACACGCTCGGTGGCTGCCTCCGCGATCTGCCCTGGATCCTGCGCCGCGAGTTGCTGTCGCTCGGGTTCATGATGTTCGTCGACCCACGACGCCTGCGGGTCGTCCCCGATCTGCTGAGACTCTCGCCGGATGCCATGCGCAAGCGCCGATATCTCAGGAAACAGATCGCGCGGCGACGACCGGGCCGAATCGGATCGAGCGCGCGGGGCGACTCGGACCGCTACCATCCCGGTTGACGATGCCAAACGAACGATGTGGGAATGTGGTCGGCGTCGCTGAGCGGCTCAGTTTGGTGATGGCCGAGTGAGTTCGCCTCCGCTGACGGCACCGATCAGGACGGTCATCCGTCCACCCGCCCGTTGGCCCTCCCTGGCTCTCGACGAGTTGTGGCGCTACCGCTCGATCTGCATGGTGCTGGTGCGCCGATCGCTCATGGTTCGTTACCGCCAGACGGCAGTCGGTGCGACGTGGGCGATGCTCCAGCCGCTGCTCATGGCGGCGGTCTTCACGGTCTTCTTCGGCATCCTGGTAAAGGTCTCATCCGAGGGCGTCCCCTACGCGGTCTTCGTGCTCATCGGGCTGACCATCTGGCAGGTGGTCGGCAAGGTGCTGAACGAGGGCAGTCTCAGCGTCGTCGCGAACGGCGCTCTGGTGAACAAGATCTATTTCCCGAGGGCGTACTTCCCGATCGCGTCGGCACTGGGGAGCCTCGTCGATCTCGCCTTCGGGTTTCTCGCGCTGGCGGTCCTGCTCGTGTTCTACGGCATCGTGCCCGGCTGGCCGATCGTCCTTGTCCCGGCCCTCCTGACGGTCGCTCTCGTCGCCGCGCTCGGGGTGAGCTTCTGGTTGTCCGCGATGAACGTCAGCTACCGGGACGTGGCCCAGCTGTTGCCATTCCTTACCCAGGTCTGGATGTTCATCACCCCGATCGTCTACTCGGGACAGATCATCCCGGAACGGTTCCGCCCCCTGTACTGGCTCAACCCGATGGCGCTCGTCGTCGACGGGCTCAGGTGGGCCATCGCCGGAACGGCCGCGCCGTCGATCGAGGAGTGGTTCGAAGGGGTCATCGTCGCCGCGATCGTGCTGGCCACCGGCTACGTCTTCTTCCGGCATCGTGAGCCCGGCTTCTCGGACACCGTATGACCGCGATGCAGACGGCGGCCGTACGTGTCCACGGGCTCGGCAAGGAGTACAACATCGGCGCCATACCAGGCAACTCGAGCCTGTACGAGCGCATCGGCGGTCTGCTCCATCAACGGTCGAGAGCGCCTCTGGACCCGCACCCGACCGTCTGGGCGCTCAGGGATATCACCTTCGAGGTCTCGCCCGGCCGCGTCCTTGGGATCCTCGGCCGCAACGGATCCGGCAAGAGCACGCTCATGAAGATCCTCGCCCGGATCACGGCACCGACCGAGGGCATGGCCGAGACAGTCGGGCGCGTGGGCGCCCTGCTCGAGGTCGGGACGGGGTTCCATCCGGAACTGACCGGCCGGGAGAACATCGCGCTATCTGGCGCGATCCTCGGCATGGACCGAACTGACATCGATGCAGTGCAGGATCGGATCATCGATTTCTCCGAGATCGGCCGGTTCCTGGACACGCCGGTCAAGTACTACTCAAGCGGTATGTTCCTGCGGCTCGCGTTCAGCGTATCGATCCACCTGGACGCGGAGATCCTCCTGGTTGACGAAGTCCTCGCGGTCGGCGATACCGCGTTCCAACTCAAATGCCAAGCGCGGCTGAAGGAAGCCGTTCAGGGCGGCCGGACAGTGATCTTCGTGAGCCACAACATGGCGTCCGTCGCCGCCATCTGCGACAGCGCCGTCGTGCTTGACCTCGGAGAGATCCGCTTCAACGGCCCAACCAAGGACGCCGTCGCCTTCTATACCCACGAGATCCTGGGGATATAGCGGCGCTCTATCGCCCTCAACGCACCGTCTCGAACACAGCCACATAGCCGCCGCGGACCCCTTCGTGCCATGTTTCGTGGACGACGACCCGGAAGCCGATGCGCTCGAGTTTCGCCACGAGGTCTCGTCCGTACTCGGTGATGACGAGGGCGCCTTTCGCCCGGATCGGGTCGCCGTGGTACTCAGGCCGCAAGAGGTGGTTCACGACTCCATCGTCCCCGACGAGCGCGCGGGTGACGGATGCCTCCATGCCGGGGCTGTACGGCACGGTGAAGACGTGGCGACCGCCTGGCTTGAGCGTCCGGAAGATCTCCCGGAAACCACGTTCGGGGTCAGGCACGTGCTCGAACACCTCCTGGCTGATGACGAGGTCAAAGAGGCCATCATCGAACGTCAGCCGTCGCAGGTCCTGACATGTGACCCCATTCGGAGCGTGCTCGCCGGGCGGCACATCGTCGAAGAAGTCCGAGTCAGAAAACGAGGGGGAGCCCACCAGCAGGTCGTGGATCGCCCCGGTGAACCCGAACTCGTGGACCCGCATCTCGGAGAGGTCGGGCAACGCTTCGGCGACGCTCGCGCACGAGGATGGTCCGTACGCAGCGATGAGCACCTCCGCCAACGCCGCCATGCGATTCAGGGCATGGCAGTGCTCGCACCCGAATTCCTCGCGCCAGTTGCGCGACTCTGGATCGCCCGTGTAGATCGGCGAGCGTCGTTGCCGGCCACAGACCTTGCAGGGATCCAGCCGCATCGCCTCGAACAGCTGCGTACGAGCGCGATCTTCCGAGAACTGCTCGATGACCACGCGCCGACCTGCTGCCGCGAGTCCCTCGGGCAGGTGTTCATCGCGGAAGACGCGGATGACCTGTGCGGCGATCTCCCGCGGGTCGTCCGCGATCAGGGCCTCCGTCCCGGACGTCAATCCGATCCCATCGTTGCCGATGCTCGTGGTGACCACGGGCACGCCGGCCACCAGACTCTCGATGATCTTGCCCTTGACGCCTGAACCGAATCGCAGAGGGCTCACGGACACGCGGGCCTGGGCATACCAGGGCCCCAGGTCTGGCACGTATCCCACGACCTGCACTCGCTCGCCGGCCAGAGCCTCCACCTCGGGTGGTGGGACGTTCCCAACGAGAAGCACCCTGGCTGATGGGACATCACGCCACACCAGCGGCATGACATCGCGCACCAGGACCTGCGCGGCGTCCACGTTCGGGAGATGGTCGTACCCGCCAACGAAGATGATCGCGTCGCGGCTGGAAAGCCGAGGACCAGTGGCACCGTGCTCGACGCTGAGGCCGTTGAAAAAATAGGGCTTGAGCACGCGGACCTCTTGCCCGGGAGCAAGCTCCTGGATGACGGGCACCTCGTCTGCGCTCGGCGTCAGCACGCAGTCGACTCGCCGAAAGAGGTCCGTCTCAACGGCGCGCAGGTAGTTGCCGTCCCGGAGGGCCTGCGGATCCCCGGTTGTTTCGTGCCTCCCCAGCTCGCGAACGAAGTGGAGGTCGTGCGTGTAGTAGAGCAGCCGAGCATGCGTGTACCGCCGCACAAGGTCGAGGTAGTGAGGGGCGATATTGGGCCGGGCCAGCAGCACCCAATCGAGGTGCCGGCCGTTCTTCGCAAACCATCGACCGGCCTTGACGTCCCCGTAGAGGACCTCGATGCCCATCTGCTGCAACGCGGCGGTGTAGGGCGGCCTCTCGAGTCCGTCGTGGGGCAGATAGATGACCTTGAAACCATCCGCGGCAAGCAGGCGCAGGTACTGGAAGACCGTCAGCCCGCCCGCGTTCCGATCCGGCTGGGGCACCTTGTCGTCGATGACCAGGATGATGCCGCGCGTTCGGCGCCGGTCCCTGGCCAGGAAGAGATCCCGGGCGCCGTCGAAACGGGATGCGAGGACTCCGCGCCACTGGTGCACGAAACGCTCATGGTTGATCGCGGTCTGGCGGTCGCGCATCGAGGGACCGTACGAAGCGCTGCCTTCGTGCACGACCCGACTGGCTGGTTGATACATGACCTTGTAGCCAGCCGCGGCGACGCTGAAGGCGAGCTCGTACTCCTCAAAGAATGCCGGGCGATAGTCCTCGTTGAACCGCCCCATTTCCTCGAAGACGTTTCGGCGGACGAGGAAACAGGCTCCGGAGACGCAGTCGACCTGCCGCACGAAGCCGTACTCCGGTCGGTCGGCCCGCTCTCCGCGCCCATATGGGTAGCCCACGCCGTCCTGGAACATCATGTTCCCGGCTTCCTGGAGGGAGCCATCCATGTTCAGCAGCATGCAGCCCACCATGCCGATGGCTGGGTCGCTACGGGCGAGGCGGACCATCGCCTCGAGCCAGCCGGGCTCCGCGACAGTGTCGTTGTTGAGGAACACGATGAACTCGCCGCTGGCCCTTCGCGATGCCGCATTGCAGTTCATGAGAAAGCCCAGGTTCGTCGGGTTCTCGGTGATCTCGAGTCCTTCCACCTGGCCGAGCAACGGGCGAAGTGGACGCTCCGGGCAGTCATCCGCGAGGATGACCTTGATGCCGATCGACTCGGGCGTGCGCCGGCTGACCGCGTACAGCGTGCGGTACGTGAGGGCGTAGCTCTTGTAGGCGGGCACGATGATCGTCACGGCTTCGTGATCCCGCCGCGGCAGTGCGATTCGAACGTGCTCGATGTCGGTCCCTTCCTCGACCGCCGCCGATGCCGCCCGACCCTGGTGACGGCCCACCGTGAGGAAGTGCTCGTACGGATCCAGATGCGACCGCCGCACCTCCGGGTACCGGTTCGCATACCACCTGGCGTCGAACAAGGGGTGCGGTATCGCGCCTCGTCTTCGCCCGACACTCACGTAGTGGAGGAGTGGGTTCCGATCGAAGTCCGCTACGTCCGGGTTGTCATAGAGATAGCCGGCGACATCGAAGATGGGGTTCGGGCGCCGGCCCTCCCGTGCGCCGACTGCCATGTAGTGCTCGAAGGGATCAGACCCACTGGCCACGACGTCGGGGCTGGACGCGAGGTAGAACGCACCGTCGAAGTAGCGCCTGGCGGCCACCTCGGGCTGGCGATGGTCTTGTCGCTCACGGAGGTGGCGCGGGATCCGGTCGGTGGGCACCAGCCAGGCATCGCGAAACACCGCTGACAGGTCTGTCGCGTGCCACTGATGCCGCTGGAGCGTCCGCTTGGCACGCCGCGCCACCGGCCCCAGAGGGGAGGACCGCACGCGGGCCTTCAAGGCTTCTTTGAGCTGGCGCGTCCCGATCCTCACGACTCAACGCCAGCGAACTGCCCGATCCGAGGTCCGCTACTTGCGAGCAATGATCACCAGCTGCGGCTCGCCATAGTATCGAAGCTTCTGCGACCAGTAGGTGACGATCTGGGCGTCGTTGAACCCGGCGGCCTTCAATTGGTCGAGGACCATCCAGCCGTAGTAGCGGTAGCACAACGAACCGGCCTCTGAGTCGATCGGATTGCCGTGGAACTCGGGCTCGAGGAGATGCGTAAGCTCGCCCGTTTCGGACAGGACGGCCCGGACCTCGTTGTCGTACCGATCGATGTGAGTCGGGACCGTCATCAGCAACGTGCCGCCGGGCCGCAGGCAGCGCGACATCTCTCGAAAGGCACGCACTTCGTCCGGCACATGCTCGAGCACGTCGAACGAGAGGATCAGGTCGAAGGTCGCATCCTCGAATGACAGCGCCTGGATGTCTTCATGAGGCACGCCGTTCACCAGATCGCCACCGACACGATCCGGACCGGAGTACTCGCTGCCCGAAGTGGCCGGAAAGCGGTCGCGGAGCCACTTGAAGTAGCTCGTGACGTACTCGCTGACGTAGATCAGCGACGAGCTGGACGGTCGGAGCTCTTGTCGGAGGATGTGGTACGCGGCCCTCTGCTTGTTGGTGAACCCGCAGACCGCACAGGCGAGATGCTCGCGCCAGTTGGGCATCCCGCGGCCATCTGGAAGGAAGCGGTTGGCATAGCTGCCGCTCACTACAAAGGACCGCCGAGCTTCGCAGCACACACAGAAGCCTTCAAGGGCGAAGGTCTCCTCGGCAGGGATGTCAGCTTCCTCTGCTTCTTGCCGGGAGACAAGGATGCGCTCCGATAACCCTCGCCAGGTGTCGTACGCTCCCTGCGACCTCCACCGGCTGACCGGAAGGTAGGGGACAGCAACGCTCGACAGGCGCCGCTCATGCTCGAGTGACTCAGGCGTATGGAGGTTCTCTCCTGTCGTCCCACCCCAGTTGAACGCGTACGCTATCCCGGAGAAGTAGTCCTGCCCGTGCCTTCGGACAGCTGACCGGTAGTCAGCGAGCAAGTCTCCGACCGAGCCGATGTTCTGGGCCTGCAACAGCGTGCTGTGGCGCGAGAATACAGACTCATCCTCGATCTTGTTTCCACTGAAATGGAAGAAGCGCAGCGGTACGCCGTTCACGCACCACTCGTCACGCTCCAAACTCACACGGCGTTGCGGAAGGTTCCAATACGCCACGTTGTAACCTGGATGATGGAGGATGCGAGTCCGCTCGATGAACGCGGGCAATAGGTCCGCCCACTTCTGGTCGACGAACAGGCCAGCATCCAAGTCGATGATGCACTGGAATTCGAGCCGTCGAGCCCACCACCACACTGCTCGCCGCACTTCTGGCGTGTCGCGCAGGCAGCAGAATCCCAGGTTGTAGATTCCGTACCTCAGGAACTGCTGGTCGTCGAATTCTGCGTGCTCCGCCGGCTCGGTGATCGCCGGCGTCAGGACGCATTCCGCACCCGCACTGACAAGTGCCAAGAGCTCCTCGAACCTGCTGACAACGAAGATGTCGGGATCAAGGTACAGAACCGTGTCGCCCGGGTGGCGATCGAAGAGGAACTGGAACGCGAATGGTTTGATCGCCGTATTGAACTCAGTGATGCTGTATCGATCCGCCATGGCTGCGACATCGGGAAGTCCCAATTCGTCGAGTCGAAGGACTTCGAATGGGAAGGCCTGGGTGTCAAAGTCGTCGGCCCGATCGCACAACGCCACATAGAACGTGACTTCTGGGTGTGAGCGGTTGAATGTCTCGTAGAGAGTCTGTGCGAATCCGAAGAAGTTGCGGGAGCAGATCGTGAAGGCGATCATCTGGACATCGGCGCCCCGAATCGTGGGAGTGCAGTGGCATCTCCGCGCGTGGCAGGGGTATCGGCATGCACACCGCGCTCGATCGGGGCGCCAATCACCTCGAGAATCTCGATGAGCCTATCTCGGCCGTCGTCGATGGAGAGGGTGGACTCGGCCCACCGCAGTGCTGCGTCGGAAAGGGTCTCCCACAACTGCTGATCTTCGTGAACCTGAACGATCGCGTTCGCGAATGCCATGGGGTCATCTGCCAGCACGATCCCGCCGTTATCCACCGCCATGCCTTCGGCGGCGATCGTCGAGACGACGCACGGGACGCCATGGGTCAGGCTGGAGAGCACCTTTCCCTTCGCCCCAGCCCCGTATCTCAAGGGAGCGATCGTAAGACGGACCCGCTCTAGCCAGGACTTGAGGTCCTCGACATGACCGACAGCCACGAAACCTTGGTCAGCCCTCGTCCGAATTTCTTCGGGCAGGTCGGCACCTACGGCGTAGAAGCGCATCCCCGGCACCTTCTCGCCAACCAATGGCCAAATCTGATCCAGGAACCACCGGACGGCATCCTCGTTCGGAGCGTGACTATATCCGCCAACGAACGCGACGCCGGAGCGGGCATCGAATGCGTTTGTGCGACCCTCGACAGTCAATATGAGTGGGCACCAGAAGATGCGGGCACCCGGTGCCGCGACTTCAAGGATCGTCTTCTCAACACTCGAGACGACCATGACAGCATCAGCCATTCGGGAGACGTAGATCTCGCGCTCCCGCTGCGATGCGGCCTGGTACATCGCGACCCGGTCCCCCGTCAGGGCTGCATGGCGCTCCTGCCGAAGGAAGTGCAGGTCCACCGTGTTGAAAATGATCTTAGCCTTAGGGCAGTGTCGAACGACCTCGTTGATATAGCGGCCACCATAGCCCACGCGCGATAGGAAGGCGATCGTGAGTCTGTCACCCCAAGTCGTCAGGAAGTTGAGGATCGCTTGCGGACTCGCATCTAGAGGAACGGTGACGCCCATTTCCTCCAACCTGTGGCGGTACTTCGCCGAGTCTGGTGAGTCCATGAGGGCAATGAAGTGGACGTGGTATCCAAGCTCCTGGAAGAGGCTCACGTACGTCAAAGCATGGATCGATCCGAAGTCTCGGTCAGGACGCGGGTAGTAGGTATCGATCATCAGCACGATAGGTCTTCCGGCAGAGACATGACCAAAGGGACTGACAGCGAACCGCTCAGCCTGGCGTCGACTTGATGAATCGACGCCAGGGTCACCGGCACCAGGCCTGAGCCGCGCCCCGCGCGCCGGTTGGC
>PNAP01000076.1 GCA_003169735.1 Chloroflexota bacterium
CGATGACGACCAGTCGATCTACCGCTTCCGCGGAGCCAGCTACGCCGCCTTCGGTCGATTCGAGCAGCGCTTCGGCCAGCCTCCCGCGTGGGCGCCGGACCGCCCGGCCCAAATTGTCGAGCGCCTCCCCCTCCTCCAGAACCGCCGGTCGACCGCCAACATCCTGGCCGCCGCCGAACGCCTCATCGACCACAATCAAGCCCGCCTGAAACAAGGCCGGCCGCTCGAACCCCTGAAGCCCTCCGGCGAACCCGTCGAGATCATCTTCGCCGCCGACGAAGCCGACGAGGCGGACCAGATCGTCGATCGCATCCGCCAGGCCTTCGAAGCTATCCCGAGCCCCAGGCGCTGGAGCGACATCGCGGTCCTCTACCGCCGCCACCGGCACCGCGAGACCATCGTCGATCGCCTGCGCCGCGCCGGCATCCCGTACCAGGTCATCGGCGCGACCGGCCTCTTCGTCCAGCCCGAGATCCGCGATGTCGAGGCGGCGCTCCGCGTGATCGCCCACCCGTCCGACTCGATCAGCTTCGCCCGACTTCTGACCGCCGGCCCCTGGCGCTTCGATGCTGCCGAGATCCTCCGCCTGCGCAAGGCCGCCGACTTCGATGACCGCCCCATGCTCGAGGCCGCCGCGGACATCGGCCGCCTCCCGCTCGATTCGCTCGCCGTCGAGCCTGCCCTCCGCCTGAAAGTCGACCGCTTGCTCACCACGATCGACGACCTCATCCCGCGGGCGATGCGCGAGGGCCCGTTCACGCTGCTCGAGGAATACCTCGTGCGCACCAACCTGCTGCACGACCTGATCGCGCTCGAGACGCCCGATGCGCAGCGCCAGGTGCTCTCGATCGCCCGCCTGATGCGCTTCGCGTCCGATTGGCAGGCCGCCCACCCACGCGAGAGCCTGGCCGATTTCGTGGCCTACCTCGACCTGTACCAGGAGGTCGGCGGCGACCTGGACACCGACATCGCCGCGTCCGCGCAGGTGGAGGGCGTGCAGCTGATGACCATCTACCAGGCGAAGGGCCTGGAATACGAGGTGGTCATCGTGCCGCGGCTCATCGAGGGGCAGTTCCCGGACGTGCGGCCGGAGACGCAGCTCATCCCCGTCGAGTTGCTCAAGCAGGCGCCGCCCCCGGCGTTCGAGGTGGACGAGGAGCGCCGGCTCTGTTTCGTGGCCATGACGCGAGCGAAACAGCGTCTGGTGCTGACCACCATCGATGCGCCGGAGAGCTCGAAGAATCGGCCGAGTCGGTTCGTCGATGAGGTCATCGCGGACGATGTCCTGGTCACGCGGCGGGAAGCCGTGGTCGACGCGGAGGTGGAGGGGTCCGCGCCGTCGGCCGAGGATGCGGCGGTTGCTACGACGGCGGTGCTTCAGCGGCTGATGCCCGTGCCGCAGGCATTTGAGCGTCGATATGCGCTGCGGCGGCGGGCAGTCGAGATCATCGGGGCGCTCGAAGCGCTGGCGGAGGGCGATCCGGTCGGACGGTCGACCCTGTTGGCGGAACTGGTGACGGTGGCGACCGACGCGGCCGGGCAGGCGAAGGGGTCTCGACGGAACGGCTTGGATCCGGTGACGCTGCGGGTGCTGAGCAAGCACGCGCCGGCCGGCCAGACGCTGCTCCAGATCGCGCCGGTCGGCGGGTTCAGCCATTCCGCCTTCCAGACGTACCTCACCTGCCCGCTGAAGTACGCGTTCCAGCGCGTGTACCGGATCCCGGGCGACGAGACGAAGCCGTTCTTCGAGTTCGGCAGCGCGGTCCACAAGGCGTTCGAGGTGTACGCGGTGGCGCGGCGCGAGGCTCGCGCGGCGGGCCTGCCCGATCCGGGGTTCGACGTCCTGAAGACAGAGTTCGACGCCGTGTGGCGTCCCACCGCGTACGGCGACGCGCAGCAGGCGGGCCACTACGAGGCGCGGGCCGAGCCGGCGCTGCGGCGGTTCTACGACCGCGAGCTCGCCTCGACCTCGCAGTCGATCGCCTTCGAGCAGCCGTTCGAGTTCGCGCTCGACGCAGGGGAGGGCCAGGAGCCGGTGCGGGTGCGCGGCATCTTCGACCGCCTCGACCGCCTGCCAGACGGCAGCATCGAGGTCATCGACTACAAGACAGGCGACTCGAAGAGCCAATCCGTCGTGGACGCCGACGACCAGCTGTCGACGTACGCGCTGGCGCTTGCGAGCGGCGTGGTGCGAGACCCGGTCTCCGGGACGGTGCTGCCGCCCGCCGCGAAGCTGACGCTGTACTTCACCGAGTCGGACCGGGCACTCTCAACGACCAGATCGGCCGAGCAGCTGGCCGAGTTCGCCGCCAAACTGGTGGACGTGGCTCGACGGATCCGAGGCGGCGACTTCGCCGCGACGCCAGGCTTCAAGATCTGCGAGTGGTGCGACTATCGGCGGATCTGCCCAAGGCGATGGGGAGAGACGTAAATTGGGCCCCAGGTAGGATTCGCCACGAGTTTCTTCGGGCTAGCAGGCTAGTCCTGCTCCAAACGGAACCCATATCGGATACCCGTCCCGACGACCCGATAGCGACTCTGCGCAGCCGAATCGAATGGGTTCGGGAGGATGTGAACACTCCGCGTCGCCGAGTTCAGGACGTCCCGGATGAAGATGACCTGGTAGTCGCCCTTGCCGACATGCTCCTGCGCCGTGCGAATCTCGACGTCGGTCAGTTCGAAGGAGAGCGAGTCCGTCTGGGAGGAACTTTTGACCTCGTAGAGTCGTGGCCTGCCGCGGCGTCGTGGGACCTGGAAGTCGTAACCCAGACCATCGTCGCCGGCATCATCCGGGAACATGAATCGGCGATTGGACGAAACCCAGCTCGCAGGCGTAACGGCGAACTGAGCGACCAGCCAGTCGTATGCGATGAGTTCGCCGATGAAGCCGATGGTCTCTGCTTTTGCCTCGGATAGTCGCCCGCCACGAAACGGATCACGACCGCCATCCCGATCTCGATTCTTGCGGGTCCGGCGTCCTCCGGCCAGGATCTCAAGTTGCGAGGTCCGTGCCGGAGTGGCGAGCAAGTCGGGGGTGATGCCGTCACGGACGAGCGCGATCAGATCCTCGACCTGGGAGGGCTCGAGCGAGACGCGATGTCCGTCAAGCGACACGGACCTGCGCTCCTGCTCGCGCAGCCAACGGGCTCGGTCACCGGCCGACTGCTGCTCAGTCAGGTCCTCGGTAGTAAGTCCGAGGTTATCCAGCGACAAGGTGTGCGGCATCCCGACGGGCCAGAGATCCCAACGCGCGAGGGTAACGATGAGGCGTTCGTCGTCGATAGCGCGGAAGTCGAAACGCCCACTGCCCACGAAGCGGTCCATGAGGTCGATCGGTTGGTCAGTTCGAGCCCACGCCGGTGGATCGACGTCCGAGCGCTTCCCGCACCAAGCGCTGACGATCGGTCGCGCGCGTTCGACGAAGGCCGCAAGGGTTCTTCGATTGGCGGACCGCACGTCGTCGATGGGCGGCAGCAGTGCGACACCACCCGACCGCGCGCCTACTTGACGGAGCCATGCATCGAGTCGTGCATCCATTAGCTCGTCCGGCGGGAGGTCGAAGTCGTCGAGCCAGGCCGGATCGGGTTCGAGGGCCGGAACGGCCGTGACCTCGGGCCGAGATCGTCGAAGCATCGCGCGCACGACCTCGGCCGCGGCCGCGACGTAGTCGCCGAGGTCATCACCTTCGTCGAACGCGTCGAGGTACGCTGCTCGCAAGGCGTCGATTACAACCGAGCGCTGCGCCTCGACATGAGCCGCGAACGCCGAGCGCTGACCTTCGGCGTTGTGGAAGGGCGCGTAGGGCCGTCCCAGGGTCACGAGCGTGTCGTTGAACAATCGGTAATTGAGCCCCAGTGCGTCGCGGAGGGCGGCGAGGCTCCCGGCTTCCCGAGCGTGGGCCACGATGCTCTCGAGGCTGGGGCCGTCGGATTGACGGTCCACATAGGGCTCGAGTAGCGCCTCGAGGGCCCCATCCGATCCCGGATCGATGTCACGAGTCGCGAGTAGAGCCAGCAGATCAACGCCCACGAGCTGGTAGACCACCGGGCGCAGGACGTGTATCAGGTCATCAAGGACGCCTCGCAGACCCCTCCTGATTTCCGCAACCCTCTCAATTGACTCGCCGAAGGCGTATGAGTAATCATCGTCGCTCGGAGCGTACAACTCGGTGGTCTCGCTGCGACGCGCCAACCCGGCGATCGCGAGACGAAGTTCTGCACCGGACAGGGACTGGCCAACAAGGTCTGCGACCGGCTGGGCGATCTGTTCGAGCGAGGACCAGTCGAGCCTGGCGGATGGGTCGACATAGGCGATGACCGGGTCCTCTCCGGCAGGCACGGCGATCACGCGCTGCAGGAACGCGGGCAGATCGATCACCTCTTCGTCCAGCTCGATGTGGAGTTCGCGCCCGACCTGCAGATGGACACGGCGCAACCGTTCGACAGCAGTGCGAACCGTCTGGACCGTCTGGCGATTGAACTGCGTCGCCTTTAGCTCGAGGGTGAGGGCGAGTAGATCGACGAGCCACCCCGTGTCGGAGTCGACGAGCAGGGGCAGGTCCGGACCGGTCTCGACCTGGACCCCGTCAAGGAACACTCGGAAGTCGCCGCCGGCGATCGACCGGATTCGATTGCCGAGCAGGGGGAGGAGTCGTTCGGCCGCCGCTTGACCGTCCGTTGGGTCCACGCGCAACACCGGAACGTCGAGCGACCCCAGAAGTGTCTCCGCGAGTCGGTCGGGCTGGCCGAGGATGTACAGCCGCTCGTCGATCGCCGGCTCGGCGGGAAACACGCCCAGTTGTCCCCGACGACTGACCATTAGCCGGACCTGGTCACCCGACGTCCAGGGCGTCGCTCCGAGATTTGCGACTAAGTGGGACCACGACCGCTCATACGCCTTGCGGAAACTCGCCACCTGCGACTCCGCGACACCGATGCCCTCGAACAGGCGCGCCAGCAGAAGCAGCCGTGCACCGGCGTGAACGGGATCGCTCCAGTTGCGCACACCGAGGGACCGGAGGCGTGTCGTCACTCTCGGATCGGCGTCGGAGCGCTGGCGCAGCTCGCCGGCAAGCAGCGGCGCGAACAATGGTTGTGCCTCGCCATCGTCTCGGAACTGCCACACGTCCCCTGGTGGCGCGAGGTCGAGAACTCCCGGCTCGCCGGGACGGCTCACCGGGACCCACGCCGCCGTTTCGAGGAAAGTCCAGGATGGGGCCGGCCAGCGATGTTCGTCGGGGTCGTACACGTGTCGCGGACGACGGATCCCAAACGACTCGACCGAGGCGGGCCAGGATCCAAGACCTGCGGCGATCAACCGCCCGAAGAGGGCGCGAGTCGAGCCGTCGAATGTCGCGAAATCCGACTGCCCGGGGATCCGCACGATGGCGTCAGAGCGATAAACCGTATCGCGATGCCAAGGTTGCTTGTCGGCGCGCTTGACTGCGGGCGCCCAGACCCTAGCATCGGCCTCGCCGATGCCTGACCAGCGGGCGAAAGCCTCTGCGCTCCACATTCGACCTGCGTAGTCCCCGACGGAGGACCGGAGCGCCGTCGGCCAGATTCCATCCTTGACACCGATTCTGCGCAGAAACGGGATCCACTTCTCCGGATCCGCCCGGAACCCCCATTCATCGGGTGGCAGCAGCATGCGAGTCGACAGGCCCGCGAGTTCAGGGCTCAGCTCGCCGGCCTCCTCGATGAGACGAGACAGTCGCGCTCCTTCCGTGTTGAGCCATGACGCCGAGAACCTGGTCCGCGTGGCCAACGCCCAGCCGCCCACCGTCGGGACATGGAGGTTCAGCTCGGCGATCCCTGGCTTCTGCGAGTACGAGCCCGCTCTCGCGAGGTTGAAGACGAGCCGAAGGGCATCGGATCGTACGCATTGAGCGGTCGATCGGGCGAGGATGTCGCGGACGCGTTCGAAGAGCGACTGGCGACGGAAGGGCCGGACCAGCGACTGCGATTCGAGGAAACGACGACCGGGTCGGTTCTCGGGCCGTCCTTGAGGGTTGGGAACCTGCCAGACCAAGCCGCTGTGCATGTACGCGAGATACCGGCGGAGACTCGCTGGGATCGAGACGTCAGCGGTCGCGTCCGCCTCCTCGTCCGCCTCGTCGCCTCTCGCCTGGAAGTAGATGGCCGCAGTAACGTGCGCTTCGTCGGGTTCTCCACCCCAGCAGGGTTGCAGCTCCAGGTCGTCGTCGATGAGGATCTTGCGGCCGCCGAGCGGTCCGCCGCCCGCGCTGAACCGCACGGAGAGTTCGTCATAGAAGGTCAGCCAGGCGTCAGGGTCGAACCGACCGGAACGACCCCGGGCGCGGTCACGGAGGTCGCGAGCGACCAACTCGACCCATTCGGCCATGGTCGAAGCGTCAGGGCTCATTCCCGTGCGCTGGACGTCCAGATGCAGCTTCAGGATCCTGCGCAGTCGCGCCTCTCCGAGTGTCGGATCGAGGATTGCCGTCGTTGTGGCCTGGGCGATCCTCGCCGCGGTGAGAATCGCCGCCCCGGCATCATCCCAGTGGTAGGCGGACTCGAGCGATGCCCATCGCGGTTCTCGGAGGATCGGGATGATGGGAGCCTTGGAGATGTCAGTTCCGAGCTGTGTGAACGCAGTCCGGAGCTCGCCAAGCCGTGTCGACCAGGTGAGTAAATCCGGGACTGTACGCTCGGATCCGGGGGTGTCCCGAATGAACGGTCCGGCGATGGCACACGCATCGGCGACGGTGGCAAACAGGAGGTCGTTCAAGGGCACACCGTCGATCAGGTCGTCTCGCGCGAGGCGAACCGCGAACGGTGCATTGACGTGGGCCGCGCTTGGGGCCTTGGCCTGCGGTCCCATCGGCAGGAAGCAGTACAGGCGACCTTCGTCGAGGTCGGCATCGAGTCGTACGGCGACCGAGACAGACACCTCCTGCGTCCACGTTGCCCACGCCGGATCGATCAACTGGGCGTCGATGCTTTCTTGGATTGCCGTCACGAATTCGTCGTGCGGGACGCCACGCTCGAGCACGAGGAATCGACCTTGGATTCCGAGGTCGACCTCGTCGATTCGGACCCCGGTCGGGCCATCGATCTGTCGGCGAGTGCGGATGAGGCGTTCCTGGAGCGGTACATCGCCGCGAATCTCAAGTGTCAACGCGCCGATCCTGTCGAGGAACAACAGGACCGGGGCCTCGCTGGCAAGGATCTCGCGGATCTGGGTCCTGGCGAGATTGAGGGCGGTCTGGCTCCTGAGCGGAAGCCGGCAGACTGACGTCATCCCGTCGACAGCGAAGGCCCGAACATTGACATCCTGGCGGTCGACCGGCACGGGCAGGGCATACGCCGAGACGCGTTCGTCCAGTACGGCCGCCTTGGCCGAGTCGTCATCCGCGAGCCGCAGCATGTCCTCCGGGCGAGCGAAGCCGAAGCAGTAGCCATCGAACGAGTCGCGTACCGAGGCAGACGACGAGGAGAAGATCTCGGGCCACTCCGAGACTTGTAGGACGCTCTTGAACCCGACGCCCTTGTTGCCGATGCCCTCTCCTGGCTGTTTGCTGCTCTGGGCGATTTCACTGATCGCTCGAAAGTCCTCGTAGTCGAATGCCTTCCCTGCGTTCGCGACGTACAGCACCCCGTGCTCGTCGACGGTTTCATCGAGCAGGATGTACGCTGCGCCCGAAGCACCGGCTACATGGGCGTCGTACGCGTTCTGCAACAGCTCATAGAGGAAGCGTCCCGCATAGTCGCGTGTGGCCTGGCCGATGAAGGCCTTGTTACCCTTGAGTTGCCCGACGAGCGATGTGGCGGCGATTGCATCTCGAGCGATGAGGCGCGACCAGCGATCTACCTCAGCCCGAGCTGATGCACCATCTGGGGGCACCCCAGATGGTGCATCGTTGACCGCAACAGACTGGCGGAGGCCTGTCATAGGACCCTACTCGGGCTCGACACCCGTGTTTCTTGCCCAGCAAAGC
The DNA here is from genome assembly GCA_003169735.1 of Chloroflexota bacterium. Taxonomy (GTDB): domain Bacteria; phylum Chloroflexota; class Limnocylindria; order Limnocylindrales; family CSP1-4; genus Palsa-1032. The sequence goes on from PNAP01000076.1 coordinate 7,961, forward strand.
AAGGGTGCGTATCCCTTAGAAGGGCAATTCGTCAACATGATTGCTCGCCGATGGCTCTTCGCGTCCAGGTGATGCATTTGGGGCGGGTCGATGGAGAACGAGCGATTCAAGGTGGTCCTGCAACCACGCCATTCCTGTCGGTGTCGTCCGCACGCCGACGAATGTCTCATGGTCATAGTCCTCTGCGCGGAACGTTTCGATCAGACCAGAGCTCTCAGCACCGAACATGTCTCGCCGCAAGGCAACAATCATTGTATTGCGCGACGCTCGCGGGCCGTCGGGGCCGGTATGCGATCACGCGCGGGCTAGGCGCCACGGCGCAGACCTTGGCAGCGAGAGGCGCGGCGATGGCGGAGAGCGCTGATCACGGGGTAAGTAACTGCGGTTGCCTAGGGCGCCCATGGGCCGCGTTCCGCGTGCCGACGACGGGCTTGCTCGACCAGTGCGAGCGCCAGCGCCCTGGCTCCTTCTATAGGTACTTGGCGACGTCGGCCGTCTGCGACAGCACAACGGTCCCGAGGCGCTCCGCGAGCCCAGTCCGGACGGCGTGGGAGGCAATCGCCTTGTCCGTGAGGACCACGTCGCAGTACGGAAGCGTGGAGCCGAGCGCGTCGATGTCGGTGATGTCGTTCGGCTTCCAGACGTGGCCAGGGTCGCGGTGGTACTCGGTCTTTAGGGTGACCGCCACGTCGAAGCTCGGCATCGCGCCCCAGACCCGCAAGGTCTCCTCCGGGTCCGGGAACGCTTCCTCCAGTTCCAGGCCGCGGTCGTTCAAACCCTTCCAGAGGTGCGAGTTCACCTCGATGATGACCTCGCGAGCGGCGATAACGTCACGAATCCGACCGCGACGCCAAGCCGGGTCGGCATTGAACCGCCCTACCTGTTCAATCTCTTGCTGCGCGCGTCGCTCCGTGACCTCGAAACCCGCGCGAGGGTTCCAGCCGGTCGCGCGCATCTCGGCCTCTTCCTCGCCCGGGGTCGGCCCGTCGAGCACGCTGCGGTTCAACCCGAGTTGGTTCTCCCAAAGGATGCGGTCGAAGGCATCGGCACCGCCTGGATGCTTGGCGCGAACCTCCTGGGTGACGTCGGCGCCCGTCTCACGGTCGCGGATAACGAGGGCGCCATTCATGCCGAACGCCCGCATGACTCCCCAGTCGATGTAGTTCATCTCGTTAATCGGATCGATGCTCGGCCCGATGCGCGCGTCGAGCATCGTTTCGATTTCGTGAACCGACACGACCGACCGCGAGCTCACAACGAGAAAGCCCGAGATGCGTTCGATGACCTCGCGTAAGTCGCGCCGTTGGCGGTACGTACCAATCTTGGAGACTTCGAAATAGATCGAGTCCGAGATTGGGAAGATGGCCACGCCGTTGCGTGCAGCGGCGTGGCACGCGTCCAGGGCCTCCATGTAAGCGGCGCCCCCTCGGTGGCCGCAGTTGGCCTTAGCTAACGCCACCCAGTGGTTGAGGTCGAGGTAGACGATCTTCGGTGGTCGCGTCGGGACAAACAGTTTGGTCGGCCAGAAGTAGTCCCGCTCGGGCGTGCCCCCGTGGTCTACTTCGTGTCGCGCGGCGGAAACGGGTCGTTGCCCGGCGGCACGGTGTCAGAGTCGCGGATGCGCCCGTCGCGGCCGTGGATGCGGACCTCGCCGCCACCCGCGTTCCCGACGATCTCGCGCGCCCGCTCTATAGCATCGGACTGTCGATCAAAGATCCCACTCGCGCGGTCAGCGTTCGGGGCGCGAACCGCCCACTTGTTGTCGTCGGTCGGGACCACGTCCCGGTCCTTGTCGGTCGGCATGGTCGATACTCCTCCCACGAAGGTCCCGCGACGACAGTCGCCGACGGGCTTCCGCTCTTCAGCCAGTCTAGCCGAAGTAGAACGTCCGTTCAACTTCGCGTGTCGGTTGCCGACGACCTCTTGCGCGACGCCGAGTTCTGCATCATCGAGGCGGCGGTCGTGCTCGTCGTAGGAGCGAGATAGGGATCGATGGCCGCGAGTTCGAGGGACGTTCGGCGTGCGTCACTCTCGTATCCGCGATGGCGGCCGGACTTGCGCACTGTTTATGCGAACTGAGTGCGCTTCAGGGTCCTACATCCGAGTGGACACCGGCGCTCGCAATCGCGGTCAACTCACGCGGCCTAGTAGAGTGCAGACTTCCAGTGGAGAACGCCGATCTCGCCGACGGTCAGACGCATCGCACTCGACCTGCCTCGCGCGGTTGCGCGGGTCCGTCATGACGCCGAGAACGACCTACTACCCGATCCGGCTGGCCTGATTGACCTGGCGAGGTCGCCCAAGGAGTTCGCCCAACTCCAAAAACGCATCACGAAGATGCGGGCAACGGGCATTGGTTCAGCGCGCGAAGCGTTGGTGCCCAAGGGTGACGGCTTGACGAGGACGGGTCATGTTCTCTTACCCGACCAAAGGGTCTACTACCAAGGGTTGGCGGATGTGTTCCTGCACAGAGTGGAGAGGCACCTCGAAACCAAGGACCGGATATTCGGGTACCGGGCTCGATACGCACGGACCGCTGCAAGACCGTTCGGCAAGCCACTCGAGCAGTGGCTGGAATGGGACCGACGCGTCAAGCGTGTAGCAAGCAGTGGCGTCAATGACGCGGCGGTCGTTACCGACGTGGCCGCCTTCTTCGAGCGCGTTCAGCACGGAATCTTAGAGAAGCAGCTTAGGGACATGGGAGTGACCCCGGCAGCTGCAAGAGAAGTTCGGTCGGCGCTGAAAGGCTTGATGTCCGGGGCCGACCAGGGCCTCACTCAAGGCAATGACGCATCCTCGGTCCTGGCCACTTGGTACTTGGACCCGCTCGACAAGGCCGTCGTCCGCGCCGGTTATGAGTTCTTCCGGTATGTCGACGACATGCGCCTGTTCGTTCAAGGTGAGGACGACGCCCGCCTTGCGCTCCACTTCCTCGAAGCTCGAGCGCGCTCGTTGAGTCTGAACTTGCAGCCTGGCAAGACACGCATTCTTGTCGGCCGTCAGCAGATCAAGCAGGAGATAATGGACAAGCGCGCGCAAATCGGGGCGGTGGCGTACGTCTATCGCAAGCATCGCAAGAGCGGCCTGAAGCTGGTTCGTAAGGCTTGGCGGTCGGAATCGCGCCGTAAGCCTTGGTCGCAACCGTTCGTTAAGTACCTCCTAAATCGTCTCCGCGCGAATCGGGACGACTTGGGGCTAACTTGGTGCTTGAAGCGTCTAGGCACCCTAGATTGGCTCGCCGATGTTGTCGGACCGTACTTGTCACTCTTTGCCTCCCGTCCCCGCGTGCAGCAGGCTGTCGAGTCGCACCTACGTTCCTCTCGAAACGTGTCACCGTTTGAGGAGGTGTGGTTGCTGCGGGCATGCCTTTCGGCCAGCCGAGTACATCGAAGTTTTCTCGACTATGCGGTGGGCGTGGTTTCGAACCGGAACAATGAGCCAGGCCGCCGCGAGTGGGCGGCCGTGTTCCTCGGCCGATTTGGCGACGCGAGCGACCTTGCGGAGGTCAGCCGGTGCTCCTCCGAGAACGCCTACATCGCCCGCGCGTCGATTGTTGCTCTCCAGAGAGTCGATGCTGTGTCACGAGCGACTACCTACGCCGGACTCGTTGCGAGGTTCCCCGACTTACGGAGTTTGGTGGAGAGAGTCAAGGGCCTCGCATCGCCTTTCTGGCCGATCTGCGACGTGTGGTAAGGGGAAACGCGCCAGCTCCGACCTTGGGCGCGGCGGCCGCCGAACTTGAGTTGAAGCCGAGTGCGATTGGGTGGGGGCAGCGTGCTGAGTCTTCGCCGACCTGCTTGAGATGGAGTTCCTCGGCTTCCTGGTAGAAGCCCTGGCCGGGCTTGGAGTGCTGGTCCTTGTTGACGACGATGCTCGATAGCATTGGTCGACCCTGGAGGACCTCGTGCGCGGAGATCGCGCCCAGACGCTGCCCGATCACGCGACGGTGGTGCGGATTGCGCATCGTGAGGCCGACGATCTCGCCGGCCTCCGTATAGGTGACGTATCGACCGTTGCGCGCGGCCGCGACGATGAACGCATACAGGGCGTCATCGATCTCCGACGGAACGTCCGGCGCGGACGCAGCCACGCTGGGCACCGACCGACGAGCCCCCAGGCTGGTCAGCGCCGCGTCAACGTCGTCGAGAACGTGCCGCGGTGCGCTGGCAGGAACGGTCCTCAGCGCCTCGACGGCAGCATCCCTTTGGCCGAGTTGACCCGCCTTCGTGATCGTACGGATCGCGAACGACCGCAACGTCGGCTCGGTCAGCCACGGTATCAGCGCTGCGATAGCGGCTTTGCCATGCGCCGAGATCCGATCCCGGTAGCCGATCCGCTCCGCCGGCGTGCTCGACCGCGCCGCCGTCAGCAAGTCGGCCAGGTCGTCATCGTCCGTCTTCATCGACCCCTCGCGCAACGTGACGCGATTGTGGACCTCGGTCACGCCAGCCTGCGTGACCTCGTCAATGCCCACCGTGGCCGCACCCACCAGCTCGGAGCCGTACAGTCTGCCGATGAACGCCGCGCGGCCAGTTTGGAGAGGTACACCCGTCGACGGTACCTACCTTCTCTACGTCGACGAATCCGGTGTGCCCGACCGGCATCCGTCGCAGACGACTCACTTTGCGTTGGCAGGACTCGCCATCCCTGCTGTGCTTTGGGCCGATTATCACGACCAGATCGAGTCGCTGAAAGCGACGTATGGAATCGCCGGGGAGGAGATCCATGTCGCTTGGCTTCTCCCTCGATATGCAGAGCAGGCACGGGTGCCGAACTTCGCCGCCCTCTCTCGATCACGGCGCGCGCCAGCGGTCGCCGCCGAGCGCGCACGGACGCTCCGGGCGATCGAGATGGATGGAAGGAAGTCCGCCGATCTTCGAACGTTCTACCGGAAGACTGCCGCCTACGTCCATCTCAGTTGGGAGGAGCGCCAGGCGTTGGCGCTCGCCCTTGTGAGCCTGGTTTCTGGATGGCCACAGGTCACCCTCTTCGGTGACGTGATCAACAAGCAACTGCTGACCCGAGCGGCGGACGAAGAGGCGTTCGAGCAAGTCGTCAGCCGGTTCCAGACGTTTCTCGCGCGCCAGAGTGGGGTCGGCGTGGTCGCCTATGACCTCAACGAAAGCCAGGTCGCACGGATGACCGCGGGCATGGCCGACTTCCAGCGAAAGGGTGGCCTTTGGCGAAAGATGGACCGGATCATCGGGCATCCATTCTTCGTGGGAAGCCACACCAGCAGCCTCATCCAGGTGGCGGATGTGGTCGCGTACGCAATCCGCAGGTACGTGGAGCATGGGGAAGGGGCACTCTTCGACCCGCTCTTCCCAGCCTTCGACCGTATCGGTGAGCGCCTCGTCGGACTTCGGCACTACCGAGGGGGAACCAAGTGCGGATGCAACATCTGTGCCCAGCCGCGCTAGGCCGAAGATAGAAACGCGCCCAGCACAAGTCGACAAAGCGTCTCGTACTGGGCTGCTGCGGGGAGTCTACACGCAGCGTGTAGACGGGTCAAGGTCGCGAACGTCCGTTGGCAAGAGTGTCTTCCGGGTCGGCCGCGGCCAAACTATAGAAACCGAACGGACAGCAACGCGGACGCGTCGTCCCGTCTTTGTCGAGGGTGGCCGTGCCAGTCAACCTGTCACAGCCCTGGTCGACCATCGGGGCATGGACGATGAGACCCAGCCCGAGACGATTAGCCTCCGGCTGGCTTCTTGGAACCTCAATCACTGGCGGCAGCCGCTGCTGCCGGCGGATACGCGCCGTGCGGCATGGGAGTACCTGACTCGCGACATCGGCGCCCAGGTCGCCCTGGTCCAGGAGGCCGTGCCGCCGCTCGAGTTCGGCCGCGACCGCGTGGTCTATGGTGAGATGGCTGGGCATCGGAACTGGGGCTCGGCCGTCGTCGCGCTGGATCCGGCGGTCTGCATCGAGCCGCTCGGCTCGGTTCGCAACGCCTGGTCTCGCCGCCGCTTCCTGCTCACGAATACGCATCCTGGCTCGGTCGCCGTCGCACGACTGACCGTGCCGGGCATCCAGCCGATCACGCTCGTCAGCGTCTACGGCGTGCTCGACGGCTCGGTCGTCTCGACCATGCTCCGGGTCATCGCCGACCTCGTGCCGCTGTTCGATTCACCCTACGGCGCGCGGGTCATCCTCGGCGGCGACCTCAACGTGTCGCGCGCCACCAAGGACCCGAAGCACCTGGCTCGGGCGGAGGCCGTGTTCGCCACCATCCGCTCGCTCGGGCTGGTCGAGGCCAAGTCGCTCGTCACCGAGCCACCAACCTCTTCGCCCGAGTGCCCGTGCGGGTCGGGCGCGACCTGCGATCACGTGCCGACCTGGGGCCGGGCCGAGCTCGACCACCTCTTCGTGTCGCCCTCGCTGGCCGGGCAGGTGCGCGCCGTCTCGGTCGACCCGACCGCCGTCACCGCCGGCCTATCGGATCACGTCCCGCTCGTCATCGACCTCGAGCTCTCGCCGGAGCGCACGCCCCACATCTGGGACGAGGAGTCGTTCGCCGAGGAGATCGGGCGTCGCCATGGGCCGGCCGCCCGCGACATCATCGAGCGACTCGTCAGCTGGGCCGACCAGAAGGAACGCGAGCTCGCCTCCGCGACGGGCGTCCGCACGAAGACCCTCACCCGCTTCCCGACCAACGGCAGCACGATCGACCCCGAGCTCTGGTGGCAGGTCGACCTCGAGCTCGAGCCCAAGGGCATCCAGTCGACCATCTCGATCAAGGCCAAAGGCGACGTCGTCGTCCAGTTCGGCAACATGCGCCACCCGCCCTTCGACTCGACGGAGGCGCGCGACGAACTCCGCGTGACACTCAACGAGATGGACGGCGTCGACATCCCCGCCCGCCAGCTCCGTTGGTGGCCGAGGTTCCCGCTGTCGGTCCTGGAGGACCCGGCGAACCTCGCGCGGCTGGTCGCCGTCCTCGACCGCATCACGACAGAGAGCCACGCCGCGCCGCCGGCCGTAGCTGATCCACCGGCCGAGAGCGAGGACCTCGTCGCCGCCGCGGCTGAGTGACCCGCCGTCAGATAAGTCGCGAGTAAGCGCCGGTGCGTAGGATCGGCTTATGCAGGTTGTTGACGGCCATCCGAGCCAGGTCTACGGTGGCGCCGTGGACTATCGAGGCATCATCACGATCGAGCCGGGTAAGCGCAGCGGCAAGCCGGTCATCCGCGGGTTGCGGATCACCGTCGATGATGTCCTCTCGTACCTCGCGGCGGGCATGACGGCCGAGCAGATCGTGGCCGACTTCCCGCCGCTCACCACCGAGGATGTCCTCGCGGTCGTAGCCTATGCGACAGCGCTGGGGCCGCGCGAATTGGGTCTGCGACCCGGAATCGAGCTGGATAACATCGAAGGATTGCTGGACCGAGTCGAAGGTCCCGATCACCGCTGATCGGCTGGTTTCGCAGACTATGTTACTGGGTATATGATACGGCCCATGAGCACACGACCCGTGTCGGCCACCCTTACTCAAGAGCATGTGGCGGAAGCGAAGGCCCGTGTCGGTGAGCGCGGTTTCTCGCGCTATCTCGACGAGGCGCTTGCTCGACAGCTCCAGTTCGACCGGCTGGCCGACCTCGAAGCCGAGCTCGAGCTGAAGTTCGGCCCGATCCCTGAGGAATCCCGCCGTCGGATCCAGGACATGGAGTGGCCCAACTGAAGTCGGCGCGACGACTGGTCCTCGATTCAGGCGGTGTGTCGGTGATCGCCGAGGGCAAGGGCGATGCCCGTGCTGCGATGAACCGGGCGCGGACGGAGGGGTGGCTGGTCGTCATCCCAGCCCCCGTTCTGGCGGAGGTCCACACGGGACGCCGAGAACACGCGATGATCGACCGGGTGGTCAACGCCGTCGACATGCTCCTCCCGACCACCCCCGAGATCGCCAAGCTCGCCGGAGAACTGCGAGCGAAGTCGGGCGTGCTCGATGTGGTCGACGCCATCGTCGTCGCCGAGGCGGTGGCGTCACCACCTTCGATCATCCTGACCACCGACCCCGGCGATATCGCGCGGCTCATCGAAGCCGCCGGCTTGACCGGGGACGAGGTCGTGGTCATCGCGGTCTAGCATCCGGCGGCTCAGCTAGGCCGGCGCATCGTGATGTCCCGATCGCTGGTGATCCCGGTGCTCGCTCAGCGAGCATATGCGAGCGGGTAAGGCCGATCACCGGCGGAGGGCGCCCGCCTTCGTCGACCGTCAAGATCATTCACACCGTCGGACGCCTGCGTGACGCGCAGGCTTCTGGAACAGGTGGCGGCGCCATCGGCGGTGATCTCGTCGGATGTGCTCGCTGAGCGAGCATCAGGCGCCGCCGTCCGGCCCGGGTTCTACGCCTCTGCAATGTGCAGCCGTAGCCAGCCAGACATCTGGATGGTATGCTGGCTGGCATGAAGGTCACGATCGCGCTCACCGATGATGCCCTGTACACGAGCGTCAAGGTCCGCGCGGCGGTATCGGGACGCGCCATCCGGGACATCGTCGAGGAGGCGCTCGCGATGTGGCTCGAACGGGCCGAAGACGAGGAGGACCTTCGCGCCTCGGCGGATGCCCTCGAGGAGTACCGGATCACCGGCGGGGTGGAGGCGGACGCTTACTTCCAGCGACTGGTGGCGGAGGGCCGGGTCACCTACGACGCCGACCCGACCTGATCGGTGGCTCCGTTCCGCGTGGCGCTCACTCCCGCGGTCGAGCGCCAGCTCGATCGCCTTCGTGGTCCCGATGTCGCCGCGATCCGTGGCGTCATCCTCGGTCTCGCGGATGAACCGAAGCCTCCAGGCGCCCGAAAGCTCGCTGGCTCGGACGACCTCTGGCGGATCCGCGTCCGCGTCGACCAGCAACCGTGGCGCGTGGTCTATCAGCTCCTACCGAACGAGCGACTGATCATCATCACCCAGGTCGTCCGACGTGACGAGGCCACGTATCGGGGCCTTTGAATGTCACCGCAGCGGCTACTGCTGGTACCGCTCCACGACCTCGACCGGCCGTGGCTCGGCGGACGATGGGTCCTCTCCAGCGCGTAGCTTTGCCTCGCGCTGGTGCAGCAGGTCGTATGCGCGGTCCAGTTCCACCTTGATGGAGTCCAGCCGCGACCGTTCGATCTCGCTCAGACCACGCCCGTCGCCTGCCTGCGACCAGAGCAGCTCCTCCTCGTCGGACAAGGCGTTGATGCGTTCGAAGATGTCGGGGTCTTGCATGGATACGCTCCTTTGGGACTCGAGACATCCTAGGCGATTCGGCGGGACCGGCGACGGACGCAGCTACCGCGGCCGTTGCACGGATCGTCGGGGGTCGACCAGCACCACGTCGAGGTTGCGAGGACCGTGGACGCCCTCGACTCGGTCAAGCTCGATATCGCTCGTCGCCGATGGGCCGCTGATCCAGGTCAGTGGCCGGCGCGGATCGAGCCGTTGGAGCGCTTCGGGAACGCCGCCGACGATCTGGTCGGCACGAACGATGCAGACGTGATGGTCGGGCAGGAGCGACAGCGCGCGTCGGCCTTGACCGGGTCCGGCATCCAGGACGATCGTGCCGGTCACGGCGATGGCGACGGCACAGCTCGTGATCACCGCGTCGACGCCGTCGAGCTGGGCATGGGTCAGCGGCGGATCGTCGGCGATCTGGTCGACCGAGATCACGGAGGCCAGCCAAGCGGCGGGCAGCCCGGTGGGCACGACCACGCGGCGGGCCGAGCGCGACGCTAGCGCCTCGGCGATGGTCGCGGCGAGCCCCGCCTCGGTCGTGCGGTGGACGACGGCGCGGTAGTCGGCCACACGCTCAGCGAACAGCTCGACCACGTCGATGTCGGCGGCGGTCAGTACGTCGTAGTCTCGCGGGACATCGACCCTGGCGGGCCGGTCGACATAGGCCGCCCGGATCCGATTGAGGATCGCCTCTCGCGCGTCGGCGCGCTCGACCTTAACCACCGCCGCCACCACCGTCGCGATCCCGCGCATGCCCCCGCCACCATCGCCGAAACGGGACCTTGGCCGGTGCTCGCAGATCGCGTGCCCTGAACCACGCGCCGAGCATCCCCGGCAGCCGCACCCGCCCGATGCGCCCTGATCGACCGACGACTCGACCCCCGACACTCGCCACGCGCTCCGCCGCGCCCAGTCGTCGCGGTCCCCCGAACGCGCCGCCCAGAGATCGCATCATCCCCGCTTCCTGCCCGAATGCCGCCCGCCAGCCGTGTTGCCGAACGACCAGCGTCCGGAGATGCACGAGGATCTCGGGGATGTCGATGCGCACCGGGCACACATCGAAGCACGCCCCGCAGAGCGACGACGCATAGGGAAGTGATGCGGTCTGCTCATCGACCGGGTGCCGCGCGATGCCGCGCAGCTGTGGCGTCAGGATCGCGCCGATCGGCCCCGGGTACGGCGACCCGTAGGCGTGCCCGCCGGTCCGTTCGTAGACGGGGCACACGTTCAGACACGCCGAGCACTTGATGCAGCGCAGCGCCTGTCGCCCGACCGTATCCGAGAGGACGTCGGTGCGCCCGTTGTCAAGCAGGATCAGGTGGAATACCTGTGGGCCGTCGCCCGGCGTCACGCCCGTCCACATCGAGGTGTAGGGGTTCATCCGCTCGGCCGTCGATGAGCGCGGGAGGAGTTGGAGAAATACTTCGAGGTCGCGCCATGACGGCACCAGTTTCTCGATGCCCATCACCGTGATCAGGACATCGGGGAGTGTCAGGCACATCCGGCCGTTCCCCTCGGACTCGACGACCATCACCGTGCCCGTCTCGGCGACGGCGAAGTTCGCGCCCGAAACGGCCACCCTGGCGCGCAGGAATTTCTCGCGCAGGTGCAGGCGCGCTGCCTCCGCGAGCTCGCGCGGGTCATTGCCGAGATCGGCAGGTGCGGGACGACCGGCGGCGCCCATCTCGGTTCGAAAGATGTCGCGGATCTCCGAGCGGTTGCGATGGATCGCCGGCACCAGGATGTGCGACGGCAGGTCGTGCCCGAGTTGGACGATCAGCTCGGCGAGGTCGGTCTCCCACGCGTCGATCCCCTGGAGGGCGAGCGCTTCGTTGAGCTCGATCTCCTGCGTCACCATCGACTTGACCTTGACGACCTCCGTCGCGCCGGCGTCACGGACGATGCGAGCGACGATGGCGTTCGCCTCGGCGCCGTCGCGGGCCCAATGGACGACGCCTCCGGCGGCGACCACGTTCGACTCGAGTTGCTCCAGCAACTCCGGCAGGCGCGCCATCACGTCGTCCTTGATGGCCGCTCCAGCGACTCGAAGCTCCTCCCAGTCGGGGCACTCCTCGACGGCGCGGGCACGTTTCGTGCGGATGGTCGTCGTGGCCATGCGGAGATTCCGTCGAAGTTGCGGATCGGCGAGTGCGACCTTGGCTGCTTCGGGGAACGGCGGCGTGCCCGCGAAGGTGGGCAGTGGCTCGTGGATGGCCGGTCGGCCCGGGCTCGTCACGCGGACCACCGGCCGCTGATCACGCATCCGCGCCGGTACTGGCCAGGATCTCGGCGAGATGCATCACGCGCACGGGCACTCCCTCGCGCGACAGCAATCCGCCCAGGTGCATCAGGCACGACGTGTCGGCCGAGACCAGGACCTCCGCGCCGGTCGCCCGCACGTCGGCGATCTTGTCCTGCCCCATCGCCACCGACACGTCCGCGTTCTTGACTGCGAACATGCCACCAAAGCCGCAGCACTCATCGGAGCGCGGCAGCGGGACCAGGGTGAGCCCCTCCACCTCGGCGAGCAGCCGCTGCGGCCGATCGCCGATCCGCAGCATCCGGAGCGAGTGGCAGGTCGGGTGGAAGGCGACGGTGTGCGGGAATCGAGCGCCGACATCGGTGACGCCGAGGACATCGACCAGGAACTCGGTCAATTCATAGACGCGGCCCGAGACCGCCGCGACCGCCGCCGGCAATGCCGGGTCATCCGCCTCGGCGGCGACCGTCGCGTGGTGATTCCGGATCATCGCCGCGCACGACGCGGACGGCGTCACCACCGCGTCAAACCCGGCGAACACGTGAGCGAAGCGGCGGACCATCGGCACGCAATCGTCTCGATAGCCCGCGTTGAAATGGATCTGGCCGCAGCAGGTCTGGCCATCGGGAAAGTCGACCTCGTGGCCGAGTCGCTCGAGCAACCGAACGACGGCCTGCCCGACCTCCGGGAAGAGCAGGTCGTTGAAGCAGGTGATGAAGAGCGCGACGCGCATCGCGTTAGGCCACGGTGGCGATGCGCATCGCTCGCGGCTGATAGATCCGGAGCGGCTGCGTGGCCCGGATCCGTGCCCGCAATGCCTCGAGATCGCCGCGGATGAAGCCGCTGGCCCGCGCCTGGACGAGGACGTTGCCGAGTGCGGTCGCCTCGACCGGGCCGGCCACCACCGGCAGCTGGCACGCGTCGGCGGTCAACTGGCAGAGCAACTCGTTGCGCGTGCCGCCACCGACCAGGTGAACCGTCTTGACGGTCTGGCCCGAGAGCCGCATGGCGTCGCCCAGGGCGCGTGCGTAGGCGAGGGCGAGACTGTCGAGGATGCAGCGCACGAGCGCCGGCCGGGTCTCCGGCAGCGGCTGGGCAGCGCGCCGACACGCGTCCTCGATCCGTCGCGGCATATCGCCGGGCGGCAGGAACATCGCGTCATCCGGATCGATCACCGGGCCGCCGGGCGGCAGCGCTGCGGCCGCGCCGAGCAACGTCCCGAGATCCTCGCGCGAGCCGGCGTGCTCCCAGGTGCGCATCGACTCCTGGAGCAACCACAGTCCCATCACGTTGCGCAGGTAGCGGATCCGTCCATCGACGCCGCCTTCATTGGTGAAGTTGGCCGCGCGGCTCTCCTCGGAGAGGATCGGCGCGCCCAGCTCGACTCCCACCAATGACCATGTCCCCGACACGACGTATGCGAATTCGTCGCCTTGGGCGGGCACGCCGACGACCGCCGATGCCGTGTCGTGCGAGCCGACGTGGGTCACGTGGACGCCCGGCGCCAGGCCGGTCTCCTCAGCCACCAACGGCAGCAACCGGCCGACGGCCTCCCCCGGCTGGCGGAGTGCAGGTAGCAGCGACGGCGCAACGCCGATCGTGGTCGCCAGGTCCTCGGCCCATGCGCCGGTCGACACGTCGAGCAGGCCGGTGGTCGAGGCGTTCGTCCGTTCGGCGGCCGTGACGCCGGTCAGCCAGTAGCCGATCAGGTCCGGCATCAGCAACAACGTTCTTGCCGCGGACAGGACGGGCGTCGAGCGCGCCGCGGCCAGCTGGTAGATGGTGTTGAACGGCAGGAACTGGAGCCCGTTGCAGGCGTAGAGAGCGGCCGGATCGACCAGGCGATGGACCGCTTCGACACCGGCGACCGTGCGGCCATCGCGGTAGTGATACGGATCGCTGAGCAGCGTTCCGGTCTCGTCGAGCAGTCCGTAGTCGACGCCCCACGAGTCGATGCCGATGCCCGACAGTCCGGGCGCGGCACGTCCAGCTCGCCCGAGCCCGACGACGACTTCATGAAAGAGCCGCAGCACGTCCCAGTGAAGGCCGTCCGGCAACGCCACTGGATCGTTCGGGAAGCGATGGACCTCTTCGAGGTCGAGCCGGTCGGGACCGACGTGCCCGACCATGACGCGCCCACTGGATGCGCCGAGATCGACCGCCGCAACGGTCCCGGAGGTCATCGCAGGAACGCAGCAGCCACGCCGGCGTCGACCGGGATATGCAGGCCCGTCGTCTGCGACAGGTCCCCGCCGACCAGCGCGAACACGGCTGCCGCGACATGTTCCGGCAGCACTTCCCGCTTCAGCAGCGTCCGCTGCGCGTAGAACTCGCCGAGTTTGTCCTCGGGGATGCCGTAGGTCCGCGCCCGATCCGCGCCCCAGCCCTTGGCGAAGATGCCCGAGCCACGGACGACGCCATCGGGATTGATGCCGTTGACGCGGATGCCGAAGCCACCCAGTTCAGCGGCCAGCAGTCGGACCTGATGGGCCTGGTCGGCCTTCGAGGCGCCGTAGGCGATGTTGTTCGGTCCCGCGAATAGCGCGTTCTTGCTGACGATGTAGATCAGATCGCCGCCCATCTCCTGGTCGATCAGGATACGTGCCGCTTCCCGCGAGACGAGGAACGAGCCGCGCGCCATGACGTCGTGCTGGAGGTCCCAATCGCGCACGGTCGTCTCGAGCAACGGCTTGGAGATCGAGAGGCCGGCGTTGTTGACGACGATGTCGACGCCACCGAACGCCAGGATCGCCTGCTGGAACGCGGCCGCCACCTGGTCCTCATCGGACACGTCCATGGCCACCGCGATGGCGGCGTCCGGCCCGCCGATCTCGGCGGCGACCGTGCGTGCCGTCTCGGCGTCGAGGTCGGCGACCACCACGCACGCGCCTTCGGCCGCGAGCCGCAGCGCGATGGCACGACCGATGCCCGAACCCGCGCCGGTCACCAGTGCCACACGTGTCGCGAGCGGCTTCGGTTTGGGCATCCGCGCCAGCTTCGCCTCTTCCAGCGACCAGTACTCGATGCGGAACTTCTCCGATTCCGAGATCGGGGCGTAGGTCGAGATCGCCTCCGCGCCGCGCATCACGTTGATGGCATTGACGTAGAACTCGCCGGCCACGCGTGCGGTCTGCTTGGTCGCCCCGAACGAGAACATGCCGATGCCCGGCACGAGCACGATGGCCGGATCGGCGCTCCGCATCGGCGGGCTGTCCGGTTCGGCGTATCGGTCGTAGTAGGCCCTGTATGCCTCGCGATAGGCGGTGTGCAGGTCGCGCAGCCGCGCCACGACTTCTTCGATGGGCGTGGACGGCGGCAGATCCAGGACCATCGGGCGGACCTTGGTGCGCAGGAAGTGATCCGGGCATGACGTGCCGAGGGCGGCCAGTCGCGGATGCTCGGAGCGCGCGAGGAAGTCGAGCACCGCGTCGCTGTCGTCGTAGTGGCCGACCTGCGGGCGATCCTGCGAGACCAGGCCGCGGATGACCGGCAGCAGCGCGGCCGCTCGCGCGTGACGCTCGGCCGTCGGCAACGGTGCATCAGCGGCCACCAACTCGTCGAACGGATCCGAGCGTCCGTTCTTGGCGATGAACGCCTCGGCGGTCTTGATGATCTCGAGTGAGCGCGCCTCGCACTCGGCGGACGTGTCGCCCCAGGCAGTGATGCCGTGTCCGCCGAGGATGACGCCGATGGCGTCCGGCGTGCGTGCCTCGATGGCGGCGATATCGAGGCCGAGCTGGAAGCCAGGTCGGCGCCACGGCACCCACGCCACGCGGTCCCCGAAACACGCCGCGGTGAGTGCCTCGCCGTCGGCTGCCGTCGCCAGCGCGATGCCCGAATCCGGGTGCAGATGGTCGACGTGCCGAGCTTCCAGGAGGCCGTGCATCGCCGTGTCGATCGACGGCGCGGCGCCGCCCTGACCATGGAGGCAATAGTCGAACGCGGCGACCATCTCGTCCTCGCGCTCGACGCCGGGATAGACGTCGACGAGTGCGCGCAGCCGATCGAGCCGCAGCACGGCCAGGCCGGCCTCGGTCAGCGTGCCGAGATCACCGCCCGAACCCTTGACCCACAGCAATTCGACCGGCTTGCCGGTGACCGGATCGGTGCCCGAGCCCTTGGCCGAGGTGTTGCCACCCGCGTAGTTGGTGTTCCGGGGATCGGCTCCAAGCCGATTCGAACGCTCCAGGAGTTCCTTCATGCGCCCCAACCAGCCTGCTGTCCGCCGACCCGTTCGATCACCATCCGGTCGCCGTAGCCGGAGCGGGCATAGGCACCCATCGGATCCGGATCGAGGCCCATCTCGGTCCGAACCGCGGCCAGCAGCGGCCGGACATCGGTGTTGTATGCATCCATCAGAACGGCGTTGGCGCCCAACACGTCGCCCGAGGACTGGGCGTGGCGGAGTGCCGCGACATCGACCAGCAAGGCTTTAGCGGTCGCCTCCTGCACGTTCATCACCGATCGGATCTGGCCGGGGATCTTGGGCTCGATGTTGTGGCATTGGTCGAGCATGAAGGCAACGCCGGACTCGTGCCGCAGCGCATCGGCCTGCACGACCTCGTGCATGATCCGGAACAGCTGGAACGGGTCGGCCGAGCCGACCATCAGGTCGTCATCGGCATAGAACCGTGAGTTGAAGTCGAACCCTCCCAGCTTGCCCGCCCGAAGCAGCATCGCGACGATGAACTCGATGTTCGTCCCCGGAGCGTGATGGCCGGTGTCGACGACGACCAGGGCCTTGTCGCCAAGCTGCAGGCAGTGGGCATAGGCCGTTCCCCAGTCGGGCACATCCATGGTGTAGAACGCCGGCTCGAACAGCTTGTATTCGAGCAGCATCCGCTGGTCCGGTCCGAGACGGTCGCGCACCGCGGTCAGCGCCTCGGCCAGCCGATCCTGGCGCGCCCGGATATCGTCCTGGCCGGGATAGTTGGTGCCGTCCGAGAACCACAACTTGAGGTCGCGTGAACCGGTCGCGTCCATGACGTCGACGCACGCCAGCAGGTGGTCGAGCGCCTTGCGGCGGATCCGCGCGTCGGGGTTGGTGACGCTGCCGAGCATGTAGTCGTCGTCCTGGAAGACGTTCGAGTTGATCGTCCCGAGCGCGACACCGAGGTCGCTGGCGTGTCGGGCGAGGGCGCCGTAGTCGTCGACGCGATCCCACGGGATGTGGAGCGCCACGGTCGGTGCCACGCCCGTGTAGCGATGGACCTGTGCCGCGTCGGCGATCTTCTCGAACGGGTCGCGCGGCACGCCGCGCTGCGCGAAGACCTTGAATCGGGTGCCCGAGTTGCCGAACGCCCACGAGGGCAGCTCGATGCGCTGGGCTCGGAGCGCATTGACGACGGTGGAACGACCGGTCACGTGACCTCCATCGACCTACGGGTCAGGTTCGCTGGGCTCCGCCTCGAGTGGCCGGCAGCGCGGACATCCTAGTCGGAGGAGCCTGACCATGATCGTCCGCGCTGCCTCACCGCGCAGGGTGCCATGTCTTTCGCTTTGTTTCAATCTGCTTTGTTGACATTGCTGTTGGCTGCCTCTACCGTGCCGCTCCGAAGGTCAGCGCAACAGAACGCAGCAGCTTGACCAGCTCAGCGGAGAGGCATCTTGAGGGACACGATCGAGGATGAGCAAGGCGCCGTTTTCGCCAGGGAGCGTCAGCGCCATATCGCCCGCATCGTCGAAGAGCATGGACGCGCCCGCGTGGCCGATCTGGCGGCCCGCTTCGGCGTGTCGACCGTGACCATTCGGAAGGACCTGGTCGCGCTCGAGGCAGAAGGGCTGCTCGTCCGTGCGCGTGGCGGCGCCATCGCGCTCGAGGTCAACCGCCCGGAACTGGCATTCGAGATTCGCGAACGACTCCAATCCGAGGAGAAGTCCCGTATCGGCGCAGTCGTGGCCAGCCTCGTCACTGACGGCGAAAGCATCGCCTTCGACGCCAGCACGACGGCGCTGTCGGCGGCGCGCCATCTGAAGGCGCGCGGCGGTTGGACCCAGCTCACCGTGGTCACCAACGGGCTGCGCATCGCGACCGAACTGGCCGGCTATCCGGGCATCACCGTGCTGGTCCTCGGTGGCTGGTTGCGCTGGGAGGCACTGTCGCTGGTCGGGCCGCTCGGCGATGGCGTCTTCAGCCGGATCAATGTCCAGAAGGCATTCGTCGGCGCGGCCGGTTTCACGATCGAGGCCGGCCTGTGCGACGCGACCGAGGAAGAGGCACAGATCAAGCGCTCCATGGTCAGTGCCGCGAGGGAGGTCTTCGCGATCATCGATCACACCAAGTGGGGCCGCGCGGCCTTCGCGACCTTCTGCCGCACCAGGGACCTGACCGGCGTCATCACCGACGCTCACGCGCCGACCGATCTGGTCGATGCGGTCCGGGCGCACGGGATCGACGTGCGAGCGGTCGGCGTCGAGGACGGCGAGGCGCCCGACATGGCGTTATCCGCACCGAACACCGTGGCCTATCGGCGCGTTCGTGGCCGGACCTCCCGGTAAGGATGGCCCGGTGATCTCGCCGACCCCGCCGATCGCATCGGTCATACCGTCGGTGAGTCCGGAAGCAGCCATCCCGCTTCGGACGGAGCTTCGTGATATCTCCAAGCGATTCGGCGCGACGCAGGCGGTCGATTCGGTCTCGCTCGACCTGCGATCGGGCGAGGTCCACGCTCTGGTGGGCGAGAACGGAGCCGGCAAGAGCACGCTGGTCAAGGTGCTGGCCGGCATCTATGCGCCGGACTCTGGATCGATCTTCCTGGATGGGCAACGCATGGTCATCCGCGGCCCCGCCAACGCGCGTCAGCTCGGCATCGCCGTCGTCCACCAGGAACCGAGCCTCTTCCCGGACCTGTCCGTGGCCGAGAACGTCTTCCTCGGTCATCAGCCGTCGGGCCGCTTCGGATCGATCGCCTGGGGTTCGATGCGGACGGCCGCGCGACGCTTGTTCGAGGAACTCGACGTGCGCCTCGACGTCGCCAGCCCGGTGCGCGGCCTGTCGATGGCCGATCAACAGCTCGTCGAGATCGCCAAGGCCCTCTCGGTCGAGGCGCGGGTGCTGATCCTCGACGAGCCGACCGCGTCGCTCTCGGCGCACGAGGTCGACCGGCTCTTCGCTATCGCGCGTCAGGCGCGCGAACGCGGCGTCGCCGTCCTCTTCGTGAACCATCGGCTGGAAGAGGTGTTCGAGCTCAGCGATCGCGTCACCGTCCTGCGCGACGGTCGGCGAGTCATCACTGCCGACACCAGCGATCTCACCACGGCCGATCTCGTCCGCCACATGGTCGGCCGGGACGTGACGATGTTCCCGAAGGTCGCCACGACGGCCGGCGAGGTCCTGCTCGAGGCGCGCGATCTGACCCGATCCGACGCCTTCATGAACGTCAGCTTTTCCGTGCGTGCCGGCGAGATCCTCGGGTTCGCCGGTCTCGTCGGGGCGGGTAGGACCGAGATCGCGCGCGTCCTGTTCGGCATCGATCGTGCCGACAGTGGTGAGATCCGCCTGGCCGGGCAGCCGGTCCGGTTCGATTCCCCGGCCGCGGCACTCTCGAACGGCGTCGCGTACGTGCCCGAGGACCGGCACCAGGAAGGGCTCGTGCTCGACTTCTCGATCGCATCGAACGTCAGCCTGCCCATCCTGCCGCGGCTCTTCCCGCGCCTCTTCGTCCATCGCGAGACCGAGCGACGACTCGCGGCTGACTATGCCGAGCGACTGTCGGTGCGTTCCACCGGCGTCGATCAGTTGGTCGGGGCGCTGTCCGGGGGCAATCAGCAGAAGGTGCTGATCGCCAAGTGGCTGGCCACCAAGCCGCGCGTGCTCATCCTCGACGAGCCGACCCGCGGCATCGACATCGGCGCCAAGGCCGAGGTGCACAGGATCATCGCCGACCTCGCAGCGAGCGGCCTGGCGATCATCCTCATCTCGAGCGAGCTGCCCGAGGTCCTCGCCATGTCCGATCGGATCCTGGTCATGCATGAGGGTCGGATCACCGCCGAGCTTGCCCGCGCCGACGCAACCGAGGAGCAGGTCATGTTCGCGGCGACTGGCCAGCAGGCCCACGGGGATCGCCCCACGGCTCCGGTGCCGACGGTTGACTGACGCCGCCAGCGCCGTGAACCGGGTCGCTGGACTGCTCGGACGTCAGCGCGAGGCGAGCCTGGCCGCCGTGATGGTCGTGCTCGGCGCTTTCGTCGCCACCCAGGCGCCGCAGTTCCTGTCGGCCTCGAACCTCAGCCAGGTGACCGTGCTGGCCTCGATCATCGCCATCGCGGCGGTGGGCGAAGCGATGGTGGTCATCACCCGCAATGTTGACCTGAGCGTCGAATCGACCATCGGCCTGGTGGCGTTCCTGGTCGCCAACGCCCTCAAGACGCATGCCCTTTCGACACCCGAGGCGATGGCAGCCGGCATCGGGCTGGGGCTCCTGCTGGGCATGATCAACGGCGTGCTGGTGGCGGGATTCCATGTGCCGGCCATCGTCGCCACGCTGGGCACGCTGAGCATCTACCGAGGCGTCGACTTCCTGCTCGCTGGCGGCCACCAGGTAACGCTCGGCGATCTGCCGCCCGGTTACACCGATCCGGCCATCGCGTCGGTCTTCGGGATCCCCCTGTTCGTGCTCATCGCGATCGCCGTCGTGGGCACGACGGCGGTGGTCCTCCGCCAGACGCGCTTCGGGCGCCAGGTCTACGCCGTTGGCAGCAACCCGGTCGCCGCCGCGACCGCCGGTATCCGCAGCGGCCTGGTGGTCTTCGTCGTCTTCGCACTGTGCGGCCTGCTGGCCGGCCTGGCGGGCGTGCTGTGGGGCATCGAGTTCGGGACGATCAACGCCACCGCCGCCAACGGGCTCGTGCTCCAGGTCATCGCCGCGGTCGTGGTCGGCGGCGTGGCCATCTTCGGCGGCTCCGGCACGGTCGTCGGCGCGGCGCTCGGGGCGCTCTTCCTGGCGCTCATCTCGAATGCGCTGATCCTGCTCGACCTGTCGCAGTTCTGGCTCCAGGCGATCTTCGGTGGCGTCATCCTCGCCGCCGTATCGGCTGACGCCGCGCTGCTGCGACGCCTGCAACGAACGATGGCCGAGAACCGCAGCCGATGAGCAGCGCGGTGGCGCCCGGTCGGTCCACGAACTGGGTCCGTGGGCTGGCGCGCTGGGAGGTGCTCCTGGCGCTGATCCTGGCCGCGCTGGTGTGGATCGGCTCGATCGTCTCGCCGTTCTTCCTGACGCCGGGCAACTTCTCCAACCTGACCGTGGCGGTCATCGAAGTGGCGATCATGGCGCTGCCGATGTCGCTCATCGTGATCGCCGGCGAGATCGATCTCTCGGTCGAATCGATGGTCGGGCTGTCGAGCTCCGTGCTCGGCTACCTCTGGGCGGCCGGCATCCCGCTCTGGATCGGCATCCCCGCCGTGCTCGTCATCGGCGCCCTCGGCGGTCTCCTCAATGGACTCCTCGTGACGCGCGGCGGGTTGCCGTCACTCGTCGTGACGCTCGGGACGCTGGCACTCTTCCGCGGCCTGGCGCTCGTCGTCCTCGGGCCGCGATCGATCAGCCAATTCCCACCCGAGTTCACCAACTTCGGGTTCGGCAATGTCCCGGGCACGCCGATCCCATGGCCGCTGGTCGTCTTCACGATCGTCGCCGTCGTGCTTGGACTCGTCCTGCATCGGACATGGGTCGGGCGCCAGATCTTCGCCCTCGGCAGGAATCAGGGCACGGCCCGGTATTCCGGCGTTCGGGTCGTTCGGACCAAGACGGGACTGTTCGTCCTTTCCGGGACGATCGCCGCTCTTGCTGGCGTGATCCTGACAGCACGCTTTGCCAGTGCTCGCGCAGATGCCGGACAGGGCATGACGCTCACCGTCGTGACCATCGTGCTTCTCGGCGGGGTCAACATCTTCGGCGGGTCCGGAACGATCCTCGGGGTCGTACTCGCAGTCTTCACCCTGGCCGTCCTTGAGAACGCACTCCGATTGGCGAACATCGCGGCGGAATTGCAGAGCATCTCGGTCGGCTTGCTCCTGATCGTCTCTGTGACGGTCCCCAATGTCGCCCGCCAGGCTGGACAGGCGTTCCATCGAGTTCGAGCAGGTCGGTCTCCGCCGTCCGGCTCGATCGTCCCCGGCGAGTGAGGCAGAAGGAGTAGAGGAGGAATACCCGGCCGATGTCCTACAGACACCAACAGAGCCTCCAGATGGCGGCGAATCATCAAGGAAGTAGTGGAGGAACCCGGTCCATGTCCGATACCAAGCGAAGGATCCTCGCGCTCGTGAGCGTGGCGGGCCTGGTGGTCGCTGGCTGCGGCAGCACTGCCGCGACGCCGACCCCGGCCGCCGCCACCCCGACCCCGGCCGCCGCCACCCCGACCCCGGTGGCAAGCACGCCGACCCCCGCCGCCGGCGGCCTGGCCGTCACGTTCATCCCGAAGCAGGTCAACAACCCGTACTTCGACGCCGCCAAGACCGGCGCCGACAAGGCCGCGACGGAGCTCGGTGGCACCGTCACCCAGGTCGGCCCCAGCACGGCCGCTGCCGATGCCCAGATCCCGTTCATCCAGGACGCCACCACGCAGAAGGTGAGCGCCATCGCCATCTCCGCCGATGATCCGGACGCGATCGTCCCGGCGTTGACGGCTGCCAAGGCGGCCGGCATCAAGATCGTCGGATATGACTCGAGCCCGGCGAAGGGCGCGTACGACGTCTTCGTCAACCAGGTCGACTTCAGCGGCGTCGGCGTGCTCCTTGCGGACTGGGCCTGCGAAGAGGCTCCCAACTGCACTGGCGATGTCGCCATCCTGTCGGCCGCCGCGACAGCGACCAACCAGAACGCCTGGATCGCCCTCATGACGAGCACCATGGCCAGCGGCGCCAAGTACGCCAACCTGAAGCTCGTCGCAACCGTTTACGGCAACGACGATCCCCAGGAGAGCACGACGCAGGCGCAGGGCCTGCTCACCAAGTACCCCGACCTCAAGGTCATCGTCGCGCCGACCACGGTCGGCATCCTCGCCGCCGCTCAGGTCGTCAAGCAGACGACCGGCAGCACCGTCAAGGTCACCGGGCTTGGCTTTCCCAACGACATGAAGCCGTTCGTCGCTGACGGTACGGCCCCGGTCTTCGGTCTTTGGAGCGTCCCGGACCTTGGCTATCTCACCTATCAGATCGCCGCGATGCTCGTCAAGGGGACGATCACGGGCGCACCTGGTGAGACCTTCACCCTCCCGAGCCTCAATGGTGGCAAGCCGTACACCATCGGCGCGGACAGCGTCGTCATCCTCGGCCCGGCCTTCCGGTTCGACAAGACGAACGTGAACGACTTCAACTTCTAGGTCTCTGACCTGGCAACCTGGACCCCGGGGGCCATCGGCTCCCGGGGTCTTCGATTCGGAGGCACGTCATGGAGCGAGTCGGTTTTGCGATGCGGATCCTGCCGGGGCATGAGGTCGAATATCGTCGGCGTCACGCAGCGGTCTGGCCGGAGATGTTGGCGGCGCTCACCGGCGCAGGCTGCCTCGACTATTCCATCTTCGTGCGTGGCGCCGACCTCTTCGGGTACCTGGTGGTCGACGACTTCGGACGATTTCGCGCGACCATGAACCAGAGCCCGGTCAACGCGCGATGGCAGGCGGAGATGGCGGCACTCATCGATCCACTCACCGATCCGTCGACGGGCTTTCACCAGCGCCTCGACGAGGTGTTCCACTTCGAGCCGCGGGTCGGCGGCGGCGCGGTGGACGACTAGGCGATCAAACCGCTCATGTCCCGCTCGCTCAGCGGGCACATCCGAGAGGTCGAGGCCATCCTCGGGCGCTACGCCTTCAGGATCGTGACCCCATAGGGTTCGAAGCTCCGGTCCCTGGTCACGACGGTCAACCCTTCCATCATCGCCTGCGCGACGAGCATCCGATCGAACGGGTCGTGATGGTGCGGAGGTAGCGCACCGGCGGTGGTCGCATGCTCGACCGTGATCGGCAGAGGCTGGAAACCGGCGGCGGCCAGGGCTTCGACGAGCTGGTCCGGAGCCATCAGCTTGCCGAGCGCTCTCTTGATGCCGATCTCCCACGCGGACGCAGCACTGACGAAGACCGCGTCCCGCCCATCCTCGATCGCCGAACGGGCCTCGGCGCTCAGTCGTTCGGGCTCGGCCAGCGCCCAGAGCACCACGTGCGTGTCCAGCAGAAGATTCACTCGCCCCGCTCGAACAGCTCGAGGATCTTCCCATCGGGGTCGTCGAAGTCATCCGCGATGACGACCTGCCCGCGCCAAGCCCCGAGTTTGCGTGGGACGGCCGTCGGTTCGTAGCGAACCAGCCGAGCCACCGGCTTGCCGGCGCGACCGATGACGATCTCTTCGCCGGCCTCCGCGCGATCGACGAGGCGGGAGAAGTGGGTCTTGGCTTCGTGGATGTTGACGACCATGGGCGCATCGTATCGGACTAGACTGGACTAAGTCAATCGCCCGCCCCTGACTTGACACACCCCTTGGAAATGGCTATATAAGCCAGATGAAAACGACCACACTGACCGATGCCAAGAACGGCCTCAGCGCGCTGATCGATCAGGTGCGCGCGGGCGAGTCGATCACCATCCTGGACCGCGGACGTCCCGTCGCCCGGATCGAGCCGGTCGGTTCGTATGCCGACGCCTCTGGGCGGCTTGCGCGACTGGAGCGCACGGGGGCCATCCGGATCGGCTCGGCGGCACCACCTCTTGAACAGCTGCGCCGCCCGGCTCCAGCGCTGACGCCAGGGGTCAGCGCGGTCCAGACCGTCATCGACGAGCGGCAGACCGGGCGTTGAGGTTCTGGGACAGTTCGGCGCTCGTGCCGCTGCTCGTCGCGGAGGCTTCGAGTGACGCGGTGTTACGCGACTTCGAAGGCGATCCGGAAGTCATGGTTTGGTGGGGCAGCGAGGTCGAATGCGTGTCGGCGCTGGCGCGCCTCGAGCGTGAAGGCAGCCTTGCAGCCGACGGGATGATCGACGCGCTCGGGCGACTTGATCTCCTTTCCCTCGCGTGGCGCGAGGTGCAGCCGATCCCACGCGTTCGCCAGATCGCGATCCGCCTGCTTCGCGTGCATCCTCTCCGCGCCGCAGATGCGCTCCAGCTGGCCGCGGCCATCGTCGCCGCCGAAGAGCGACCGGCGACACTGCCGCTCGTGACCCTCGACGAACAGTTCGCGCGAGCCGCCGAGCGTGAAGGGTTCCCCGTGGTCCGCCCAACCTGACGGTGCCGTCACGTAAAGTGGCGGACGCAGGACCAAGCGCCACGAAGGGGAGACGATGACCACGCTCAAGGATCGGCCGAACACCGCGCTCCTTGTCATCGACGTGCAGAACGGCGTCGTCGGGGCCGCGCACGAGCGCGACGCGGTCGTTGCCAACGTCGGCAGCCTGGTCAAGAAGGCGCGGCGCGAGCACGTCCCGATCGTCTGGGTCCAGCACTCCGACGACGGCCTGGCCAGGGGCAGCGACGATTGGCGGATCGTCCCCGAGCTGGATCCCGGCGCGGCGGAGCCGCTCGTGGAGAAGAACTGGGGCGACTCCTTCGAGGAGACAACACTCGAGTCGGTGCTGGCCGGCCTCGGCGTCGGCCGACTCATCGTCGTCGGCGCTCAGACCGACGCGTGCATCCGCTCGACGCTCCACGGCGCGATCGTCCGCGGCTACGACGCGACGCTCGTCAGCGACGCCCATACGACCGAGGACCAGACGGCCTGGGGATCGCCGCCGCCCGACCAGATCATCGCGTTCACGAACCTGTACTGGAAGTACCACTCGGCCCCGGGGCGGAAGGCCGGCACGGTCGAGACGGCGGAGGTCGATTTCGGCAGCGCGTCCTGAAGCGTGACGCATGAGATCGTGGCTGACGCTTGCCCCCGCGCGCGGCGCGTCCGTGTACAGTCGCGCCAATGCTTCGAGTCGGTTCGATCGTGCTGCGCGTGGACGATGTGCAGCGGCAGGCGGAGTTCTGGCAGGCAGCGCTCGACTATGTCCGGCGTCCGGGCGGCGACGCTGACTTCGTGCTGCTCCGCCCGAAGGACGGCGTCGGGCCGAATATCTCGCTGGACCAGGCCCATTCGAAACTGAACATCCCGCCGCGCATCCATCTCGATCTGTACACCGAGGATCAGGGCGGCGAAGTGGCGCGTCTGCTCGCGCTGGGCGCCACCGAGGTCCACTGGGCCAAGCGCCCGCCGGACGCCGACTACGTCATCCTCGCCGACCCCGAAGGCAATCGCTTCTGCGTCATCGACATCACCGGATAGGTTTGCCGTGCGACCGTGGCCCAAGGGAATCAGCGCCATCACGCTGTTCGTCGAGGACGTCGCCGCGGCGAAGCGGTTCTACCTTGAGGTCTTCGGCCTGCCGGTCGTCTTCGAGGACGACGTCTCGACCGTCTTCCGATTCGGGGACACGCTCGTCAACCTCCTCAAGTCGACCGAGGCGCGCGAGCTGATCGAGCCAGCGGCCGTGGCCGCGCCTGGTGCCGGGTCACGCCTCCAATTCACCATCGACGTCGATGACGTCGACGCCATGTGCGCCGAGCTGGCGACGCGCGGCGTGACCCTCATCAACGGCCCGATCGATCGGCCGTGGGGGGTTCGGACCGCCTGTTTCGCCGATCCCGGCGGCCACATCTGGGAGATCGCAGCGCCGATCAGGAAGTAGCCGCGCGCTCGTTGCGGCGCCTCGTTGCGGGGCCTCGTTGCTCAGGTCGCGCCTGGCGTCGCTCCCAGCTGCTTCATCATGCCCAGGAAATCGCCCTCGTGCCAATGTTCGCAGACCTTGCCGTCGCGCAAGCGGAAGATGTGGATCTCGCTGATCTCGTAGGAGCGTCCTGAAGGCGGGATGCCCATGAACGCGCCGACCTGTTTGGCGCTCGAGGTCATGCGCATCGCCACGCGGTCGTCCTCGGCGATCAGGTCGTCGATGGTCATGCGCACGTCCGCGAGGCCGCCCGAGGTGCGCTTGATGGCCGCCTTGAGGTCGGCCTTGCCGTTGCCGGGACCGCTCGAGGGCCACGTGTGAGCGACGAAATCGTCGGTGAGCAGTTCGTCCACAGCCGCGTCGCTGCCGCCGAGGAAGATCTCCTTGACGAAGCGGCGCACGACCGCCTTGTTCTGGTCGATGGTCATCGTTGTCTCCTTCCGGGTCCGAACCAGAGCGTCTCGAGATCGCGGCCGATGAGGTCGCCCGCTTGGCGGACGTCCGGCCGGGATCGTTCGACTAGCGTAGCCCTCAGCTCCGCATCCATTGGCGGACGGGTGGTCGGGCGACGGAGGCGCTCGTTCACGTCCTCGGCGACGCGCCTGGCGCGATCGTGGAAGCGCCGCGGGACGATCCGTTTCGCGGCCGCGACCGTGGATGAGGCGAAGACGAGGCGCGCCGCGGTGCGATTGCGCACGACGGCGTTCGGATTGGCGGCGGTCGCGCGGGCGAGCGGCGATGGCTCGACGCCGATGAAGTCCAGCACGCCGCGGTACGCCGCTGCCGGGTCTCGGACCATGTCCTCGAAGATCATGACGTGGATGTTCTCGGGCTCGAATCGATCGAGGAACCGGGGCAATTGTTCGCCGTAGCGATAGAGACGCAGATACCAATGGAGGTCGCGAACGGTTTGGTCTGGCGGCACGATCTCGGCGTCCTCGTCGGCCAGCGCTTCGGCAAAGGTTCGGTGCTCATTCCCGAGCGACGTCCGGAGCGACCACATCGAGTACATCGCCTCGACTGGGTCGCGCAACTGGACGATGATCCGCGCCTTCGGGTTCATCGCCTGGATCCTGCTTGCGGCGACACCGGAGTAGAGATCCTCCGTGCAGCTCGACCCGACGGTCGCGCCCTGCGGCGCGTCGGCGAACAGTCGATCGAACGCCTCCGCGTCCCGGCCGACGGCATGCACGTCACGTACTCGATAGATGACGTCGGGGCAGAACAGCCCGACGTCCTTGTATCGCGAAAGGAACACCGCCGGATGGTCTCGGAGGTTCTGATAGAGCCAGGTCGTGCCACACCGCGGCGCCCCGACCATGAAGAACGAAGGTCGGACCATCGGCTACGCAGCGGTGCGGGCCACGAGCGCGAGGATCTCGGCGCCGTACTTCTCGAGCTTGGCAGGACCGATGCCGGGCACGCGGGCGAGAGCGCCGAGCGTCTGCGGGCGGAGGTCGGCGATCGCGGTGAGCGTCTTGTTGTCGGCGATGACGTAGGCCGGCAGGCCGTCGGCGCGGGCAAGTTCCGTGCGCCAGGCCCGCAGCGCGGCCATGAGCGGATCATCACCGTCAGCCGGGTCTCGTACCGGCTGGGTTCGCGTCGCGGGATCACGGCCCGCGCTTGTGGCCCCGCGGCCCGCGCCACCCGGCCGCCGCGTGGCGATCGGCGCGAGGTCGAGCAGAAACCGGCTGCGGCGCCGCTTCCCGACGCTCCCTTTGGCCGAGATGCGTTCCTGCGCCCACGACAACGCGAGGTGGACGCGTGCCCGCGTGATGCCGACGTACAGGAGCCGCCGCTCCTCGTCGATGAGCGCATCGTCGTCCTTGGCCTGGGCGACCGGCAGCAGCCCTTCCTCGAGCGAGGGCAGGAATACGGCATCCCACTCGAGGCCCTTCGCCCGGTGCAGCGTGGACAGCTCGACCCCGTCGACGGAGCCGGACTTCTCGGCCTCAGCCCGATCGGCCAGTTCGGCGACCACCTTCTGGCGCCCGGCTCCAGCGTCGGCCTCCACGACCGCTTCGATGATGCCGAGCAACGTGGCCAGGGCGGCCTGTCGCTCCCGAGCCTCCGCTCCCACGGCCTCCGCACCCGCCTCGAACCCCAGCCGCTTCGCCCAGACCGATTCGATCGCCGCGACCAGCTCGGATCCAGTGGCGCCCTCGGGCACGCGCCCGATCGCGTCGACGGCGGACCTCACATCGCGCCGTTCGAAGAATCGCTGGCCGCGCACCCGGTAGGGGAGGGCAGCTCGCGTGAACGCGGCCTCGATGGGCGGGATCTGGGCGTTGAGGCGGACCAGCACGGCGATCTCGCGCGGCGCGGCGCCGCCGGCCATCAGCTCCCGGATGCGCGCCACGATCCCCGCCAACTCCGCGTCGCCATCGTCGTATGTCCGAATGGTCGGCTCCGGGCCGGCCGTCCTGGAGGTCTCCAGCCGTTTCGATCGGCCGGTCGACGCGATCAGGCGGTTGGCCAGCCCGAGCACCTGGGGGGTCGAACGGTAGTTCTCTCGCAGGTCGATGACCCGCGCACCCGGCCAGCGCGCCCCGAATCCGACCAGGAAGTCGGGCGTCGCGCCGGCGAACGTATAGATCGTCTGGTCCTCATCGCCGACCACACACAGGTCCCGCCGGTCGCCGAGCCACAACTCAAGAAGCCGCTGCTGGAGCGGCGTCGTGTCCTGGTACTCATCGACCGAGAACCACGAGTAGCGGCCGCGGACCTGGCGCGCAGCCTCGTCATCAGCCTCCAGCAGGTCGACCGTGTGGGTCAGCATGTCGTCGAAGTCGATCAGACCCTGGCGCGATTTGGCGCGCTCGTAGTCCCGATAGAACCGCACGAACAGCTCGTTCGGCAGCGGCGGTGTCCGATCAGCCGCCGCCTCCTCGTAACTCTCCGGCGTGATGCGCCGGCTCTTGGCCCAGCCGAGCTCATCGATGAGGTCCTTGGCGGGCGTCCATTGATAACCGCCGGGCAGTCGCCGCGCGAGCGGCGCCACGATCCGGAAGGGATCGCTCAGGATCTCCGGCAGCGGCTGGCCGTCGTGGCGCAGCGGCCAGTAGTAGCGCAGCTGCGCGAGTGCTGCCGCGTGGAATGTCCGCGCCGCCACGCCTGCCAAGCCGAGTGCCCGCACCCGCGTGACCATCTCGCTCGCCGCCTTGTCGGTGAACGTGACCAGCAGGATCTGGTTTGCCGAAACGGCGCCGGTGGCAACGGCGTACGCCGTGCGGTGGCTGATGACGCGAGTCTTGCCGGTCCCGGCACCGGCCAGGATGACGACCGGACCGGTCGTCGCCATGACCGCCTCGCGTTGAGCGTCGTTCAGACCGGCGAGATGATCCACGCGGGCGGCGCCCTCCTTGGTTGAGATGCTACCCGCCGTCAGGGGCCATCGCCGGCGTTCCACTCGGCTTCCCAGATGGTCTCGTCAAACTCGCGGTTGCGATAGCAGTCGCCGCACATCGGCCCGAGCGGCGGATATGGCTGGTCATCCGGGTCGCCGAGCAGTGGCTCGCCCCGGATGCGGCACGTCAGTTCCTCAGGAACGTTGTCGATAAGCTCGAAGCGCGGTGGATCGGTCATCGGTGTCGATGCTACGCACGCACGTGCCACCTTGTCTGGCACGGGCGTCCGACACGACCTCACCAGGTGAGTGGCGCGGCTCCGGGCTCAGCGATCGGGAGGACCATGGGAGCGCACCGCACACAGCGTGGGTTGTGCTCGGCGCTCGGCAACCCGAGACGCGCGACCTTGCGCTTTCGGCCGGCGCCACCGGCACCGGAGCGGAATCCGCACAACGCCGTCGCATCGTGACCCAGGACGTAGGCGTGCTGGACCGTGCCGCGGTGAGCGGCGGGGTTACTTGAGTCGCAGTACCCGGGGCGCAGGCGGATCCCCCAGTTCACCTCGGTCTCTTCGAATCGTCGTTGTTTCCAGCGCCGCAGCGCCAGGAGATGGAGCGCACTGGGACGCTCCATCGGCAGCGTGCTCGGAGCGGCTGCCATGTCTGCCGCCGGCCAGGCAGCGCTTGCGGCCGGGTCACGCTGCCGGCCGAGGAACGAACGCACATCATTCGAGATATCCACGTTCTGCATCGCTGATTCCGGTCTCGATATCGCCGCGGATCCAGGCTGGAGCGGCTGTGCGAAATGAGTACCGCATCGGGACCGTGATTCGTACCGCCCTCACCACACTGGACCGCCCACGGTGCGCCGGCGCACCACGCGTCAGCCCAGTGGCGTCTCGGCCGTCAGCTCGACCGCCAGGCAGAACGATCGTGTCGCCCAGCTGCTCAGCCGCTGGCCCTCGCGCCAGCCCTGGTACTTCGCCGCCAACATCCGGCGCGCCCTGCTCTCTTCCTCGGAGCCGGGCTCGGGCACCCGCGCCCGTCCCATGTATCCCCGACCAGCCATGCGCAGGCGCACCTCGCGGTTCGCCAACGCGTTCTGGACCCAGTGCGTCATCTCGCCGCCGCCGGCCAGGAAGTAGATCGTCGAGCCGTCGAGCCCGAACCACAGCTCGACCATCCGGGGCTCACCGGACCGCCGTCCGACCGTTGTGAGCCAGACATACGGCTGAGTATCGGCCCCGAGCGCGAACTCGATCACGCGGTCCGGAAGCGCCGTAGCGACAGGAACTCGATGGGCAGCTTCGTGGTGCCGTCGATGGCCAGATCAGCGGCGATGGAGCCAACCACCGACGAGAACTTGAAACCATGCCCTGAACACGGGGAGCAGATGACCACGCGTGGATCGCCCGGGTGAAGGTCGATGATGAAGTCGGAGTCCGGCGTGTTGGTGTACATGCACACGCGCGCGTCCAAGGTCGGCCCGTTCGCATCGGGCAGGTAGTGCTCCAGGAAACGCCGCACCGGCGCCTCGTCGGCCGGATGGACCTCGCGATCGAGCTGGTCGGGATCGGTCGGCGTGCCATCGTGGTGGCGGGCGACCTTGGCGCCCTGCCCGGGAAGCATCGGGAAGCCGTAGAACGTCTCGTCGCCGGTATCGACCAGGTAGACCGGCAGGCGCTCCGGCGCGAAGAGCTCCGGGGCGACCGGCTGGAACCAGAAGAGCGGGTTGCGCTCGACCGATAGCGGTAGGCCGAGGTCGGGCACGAGTTGCGTCAGCCACGCACCGGCAGCCAGGATCAGCCGGTCACCGAAGTAGGTGCCGTGATCGGTGCGCACCTCGATGGCGCCGTCGGCCGGTGCGCTGCCCGGAGCAGGCTCGCGGCCGGGAGCTGGCCCCCAGCCGCTGACGCGCTCGTCGAAATGGATCTCGGCTCCGCTCCGCTCGGCCATCCGCAGGTGGGTCTCGATGACGCGCTCCGGGAAGAGCACGCCCGCCATCGGCTCGTGGAGCGCCGCTATCCCCGGATCGAGACGGAACGCCGGGAAGCGGCGCATCGTCTCGGCTGCGTCCAGGATCTCGTGCGGCAGGCCGTGTTCCCGGGCGCTGCGGATGGCGCCGTCGAGGACCTCGCTTCCCGCCTGCCCGATGTACAGCCCGCCCGTCTGGAGCAACAGCTCCTCGCCGCTCTGCGCCTCCAGCTCGCGCCACAGCCGCCACGCTTCGCGCAGGAGCGGTACGTAGTCGGGATGCTCGAAGTACGCCAGTCGGATGATGCGCGACAGCCCTCCGGACGATCCCAGGCCGTGCGCCCGCCCGAACGCCTCGAGGCCCAGCACGCGTTGCCCGCGGCTCGCCAGGTGGAACGCCGCCGAGCTGCCCATCGCGCCAAGGCCGACCACGATGGCGTCATAGCGCGCTGTCATGGGATGGGACCGATCAAAACGGCGACCACGAGCGCGAATCGGAAAGCCACGGAATCTCCTCGGGTTCGGCGGCGCCAATCCTCGCCGATTTCGGCCGCGGCCTCACGCGTGGCCGTTCATGGGCGGTCGGGCGTATCCTCTGGCGCATGAGCACATTGACCCGTCGATCCCTTGCCGCCGCCGTCGCCAGTGTCGTGGCGGCCGCGACGCTCGTCATCTCGGCACCGCATGCGGCCGCATTGGTCAGCCGCAACTGGAACGACTTCAACGACGACGGTTACGCCGACCTCGCCGTCGGTGCGCCCAACGACGATGTCGGCAGCCACGGCGGCGCCGGTGTCGTGAATGTCATCTACGGTTCGGCGAACGGGCTCAAGAGCGCGGGCAACCAGGTCTGGCAACAGGACCTCGTGCACGGTCCGGGCGGCGCCGGAGCCGGTACCGGGAATCATTTCGGGACGGCGCTGGCGACGGGCGACTTCAATGACGATGGCTACGCCGACCTGGCCGTCGGTGCGCCCGACGAGGACGTCAGCGGCCACGCGAACGCCGGCGCCGTGGTGATCATCTATGGCGGCCCGAGCGGCCTGACCGCGAGCGGCTCGCAGGCGCTCTCTCCGAACCCGGTGGCCGGCGCCGAGTTCGGCGCCGCGCTCGTGGCGCTCGACGCCTGGGACACGTCCGGCGTGTCGCCGGTCAAGGGTGCCGACTCTCACGCCGACCTGGCCGTCGGCAAGCCGGGCACCAACGAGTTCTTCGCCTTCCCCGGTTCCGCCAGTGGCCTTGAGACGCCCGCGGCTGCGTCGTACACCTGCGGCAGTGCCAACGGGCGGTGCGGCGCCGTCCTGGCGGCCGGCGACATCGACGGCGACGGCGTCGATGAGCTCGTCGCCGGAGCGCCCGACAGCAAGGTCGGTGCCCTGGATGGCGCAGGAGAGGTCGTCATCGAGAGCAAGTCGGGCTCGCTGTCCGGAGTCGACCTGACCGAATCGAACGTGAGCGGCGACTCCGCCGCGGCGAACGCGCACTTCGGCGCGGCCCTCGCTGTCGGCGATGTGGCCCCATACGGAAACGATGACCTCCTCATCGGCGCTCCCGACCGGGCGGTGACATTCCACAGTACGAGCGTCGCCGGTGCCGGCGTGTTCGATGAGTTCCAGGGTTCGAGTTCCGGCATCTCCGCGTCGCTCAGCGAGAACGAAGGGTCGGCCAACGTGCCCGACAACCCCGAGACAGGCGACCACTTCGGCACGGCGATCGCCATCGGCGACTTCGGCAAGGGCTCGGGCCTCGATCTCGCGGTCGGAGCGCCGGGCGAGAACGTCAGTGGCCAGAAGGCCGCCGGCGCTGTCATCGTGCTCTACCCGGATCTCAGCTCGGGTTTCTGGACTCAGGACGACCCCGGCGTCGGCGGCATCGCCACCAAGAAGGACCTGCTCGGTCAAACGCTCTACGCGGCCGACTTCGGCCGCAGCAACCAGGCCGATCTCGCGATCGGCGTCCTCCTCGCCGACAACGGCTCGGCCCTTGACGCGGGCGAGATCACCGTCCTGTACGGGACCTCCGCCAACGGTCTCGTC
Organism: Chloroflexota bacterium; assembly: GCA_003169735.1. Classification (GTDB taxonomy): domain Bacteria; phylum Chloroflexota; class Limnocylindria; order Limnocylindrales; family CSP1-4; genus Palsa-1032. The sequence continues at coordinate 41,494 of PNAP01000076.1, forward strand.
GCCGCGCACAGCCAACTCTGGTCGCAGAACTCGCCGGGCATCGGCGAGAAATCGCAGTCCGGGGACCACTTCAGCGCCGCGATGCATTGACCATGGCCGTCACCGCTCCGGCTGACGGCCTCGCACTGGCCACGCGCGGCCTGCGCAAGAGCTATGGATCACGCCTCGCGTTGGACGGTCTCGACCTGACCGTTCCCACGGGCATCGTGTACGGCTTCCTCGGGCCCAACGGCGCCGGCAAGACGACCACGATGCGGTTGCTCGCCGGGCTCATCCATCCCGATGGCGGGACCATCCAGCTGCTGGGCAGCCCGTTCGGGCGCCGGGACCGCCATCGGCTGTTCGACGTCGGCGCGCTCATCGAATCGCCGTCGTTCTATCCCTTCCTGTCGGGCCGTCAGAACCTCCGCGAGCTCGCCGCGACCGGCGCCCCGGTGCCGATCCGCCGCGTCGATGAGTTGCTTGAGCTGGTCGGGCTGAACGGCCGCGACGACGACAAGGTGTCGGGTTACTCGCTGGGCATGAAGCAGCGCCTCGGCATCGCGGCGGCTCTGCTGAGCGACCCGAAGCTGCTGCTCCTCGACGAACCCGCCAACGGACTCGATCCGGCCGGCATCGTGGCGATGCGCGACATGCTGCGCAACCTCGCCTCGACCGGCAAGACGGTCTTCGTCTCGAGCCACCTCCTGGGCGAGGTCCAGCAGATGGTCGACATGGTCGGCATCATCGCCGCCGGGCGGCTGGTGAAGGAAGGGACCATCGATTCGCTGCTCGCCGGCGAGGGGCTGGTGCGGGCGCGCGTGATGCCCGACCAGGTCCCCGCCGCGGTCGAGGCGCTGTCCACGCTCGTCGAGCGGGCACGCATCGACACGCCGGCCGATGAGCCGGGCTGGCTGGTCGTCCAGATCGCCGCGGATCGTGCTGCGGACGTCAGCCGCACGCTGGCCACGGCCAGCATCTACGTGGCCGGCTTGGAATCGGGCAACGATCTCGAATCGCTTTTCCTCGCACTGACGCGAACCGCCCGCACCGACGGTGGAGAGGGGAGCATCGGCAGCCGGGCGGCGGCGCCTAAGACCGGCCCGAACTGGCCGGCCGGCGGGGCTCCGCGATGAGGATCTACGCGTCCGGGCTGCGCAAGCTGCTGCGGCGGCCCGCGACCTGGGTCACGCTCGGCCTGCTGTGCGGGTTGATGGTCCTGATCTTCGTCGCGGTGGGAGCATCCGCCAATCGCATCGAGTCGACCAACGGCGGAGCGGCCATCAAGGAGCTGCTCACCTTCCCGGGTGCCTACGACCGACTGCTCGAGTTCCTGCTCGGCCTTGGCGGCCTCTTCGCGGTCATCTACGCCGCGTCGGTGGCCGGCTCCGAATGGAACTGGGGGATGCTCAAGGCAGCCGTTGCGCGCGGCGAGAGCCGGACGGCGTACGCATGGCTCTCGTTCGCGGCGGTGGCCACATTGATCGCGCTCGGCCTGCTGGTGGCGTTCGCCATCGGCGTGGTCGCGGCGGTCATCGGTGCGAACCTGGCCGGCATCTCGACGAGCGGCATCGGCGACGCAGCGACCATCGGCCAGTTCCCGTACGAGTTCGCGCGGGGTTGGCTGGGCATCATCGAGGAGGGCGCGCTCGGCTTCACCATCGCCACGCTGGCGCGCAGCCAGCTGGCCGGCATCGGTGCGGGCATCGGCCTGTACTTCGCCGAGAGCTTCGCACGCATCTTCCTGTCGAGCGTCGTCAAGTTCCTGCCCTTCGACGCTGCCACGGCGCTCGTCGGCGGTGGCACATCGGGCATCAGCGTCGGGGGTGGCGGCGCGGGCGCGTCCGTCGAGACGCTCGATCCGGGCACGGCACTCGTGGTCGTCATCGCCTGGCTGGTGGTCGCGTTGATCGTCGTGTCGCTCTTCACCGAACGGGCCGAGATCTCCGGGTAGCTTTCAGAGACTTCTCAGGAAGCGCGCCTATAACGAGGGAGCGTCGGGGGTCGCCCGACGACTCAACAAGGACATTGGAGGCCACCCGTGAACCCCGTCGATGAGACCAACGCCGACCAGCCGCGCCAGGACGGCGCCTGGTCGCAGCCGACCGAGGACGCGCCCCCGCCGGGCTGGGCTTCTGCCGCCCAGTCTTCTGCCGCCCAGTCCGGGACGACTCCGCCTCTCTGGGCACCGGAACCGACGCCCGAGCCGACCCTCCCGACGTGGGCCGCGCCGCGTGCCACGTGGGACGACGCACCCACCACGGCGACGCCCTGGGCCACTGGCGCTCCCGCTGGCGTCGTTACGGTTCCGGTCCGAGCCAGCCGCGGCCGGTCGCGCCGCGGCTCGGCCATCGTCCTCGTTGCTGCGCTTTGCCTCGTGTCGGCCGTCGGCGGTGGCGTCGCCACCATCGCCATGAACGGCACCGGCACGACGCCGGCGGCCGCGGCTTCATCTCCGGACAATCACACCGTAGCTTCGGTTCCCACGGCGACGCCCTCGAACACGTCGAGCTCCACTCCGGCGCCGGCCGTGACCACGCCGTCGACCACGACCCCATCCGGGTCGACCGATGAGAACGCGGTCATCAGCGTGGCCAAGAACGTCGGGCCGTCGGTGGTCACCATCCAGAGCACGACGACCGTCTCGAACCCCTACCAGGGCACGGGCCAGGTGACCGGCACAGGCTCGGGCGTCATCGTCCGGTCTGACGGGTTGATCCTCACCAACCATCATGTCGTCGCCGACGCGAAGACGGTCCAGGTCCTGTTGTCCGACGGCCGGATCCTCGACGGCACGGTCGAGGGTGTCGACACGCTGACCGACCTCGCCCTCGTCAAGATCGACGCCACCGGCCTGCCTGCCGCCGCGCTCGGTGACAGCTCGGCCGTCCAGGTCGGCCAGAGCGCCATCGCCATCGGCAGCCCGCTCGGCGAGTACCCGGGGTCGGTCACCGAGGGCATCGTGAGCGGCCTCGACCGCACCATCGACGTCCAGAACGACACGACGGGCGCCACCGAGCACCTGTCGCACCTCATCCAGACCGATGCCGCCATCAATCCCGGCAATTCGGGCGGCCCGCTGCTCAACTCGAGTGGCCAGGTGCTCGGCATCGACACCGCTGAAGCAGGCAACTCGCAGGGCATCGGCTTCGCCATCCCGATCAACCTGGCCAAGCCGATCATCGATCAGGTGGCCGCCGGCCAGGTCATCGCCCGCCCGTGGATCGGCATCAACTATGAGCCGCTTACGCCGGCCGTCGCCAAGCAGGCGAACCTCAGCGTCGACTACGGCGCCTGGATCCACATCGACACCTCGGGAGGCTCGACCGGCCAGACCGGCACCACCGCCATCGTCGCCGGTAGCCCGGCCGACACGGCCGGCCTCAAGAACGGCGACATCATCACCGCCATCGACGGCAACGCCATCGATACCGACCATCCTCTCGACACGTACCTCCTGAGCCACAGCCCGGGCGACAAGGTCACCTTCACCGTGCTTCGCGGTAGCTCGACGATCTCGATCGACCTGACCCTAGGCACGCGACCCGCCACGCTCGGCTGAGGCGGGGCACCGCACGGCGCATCGTCCGCCGCTCGGCGCATCGTTCGCCGCATATCCCATACCTCGGCCCCGGCCTCCACGGCCGGGGCCGTCCACGTGCCTTCGCGCGACTCGGCATGTGGCGCTGGTACTCGCGCTGCCACGAGCGGACGGCGCTCGCCGCGCAGATCGAGCCCGTGGCCGACGTCAGCAGTCGAAGACCGACCAGCAGATGTCGTTCCGCAACCGCTGGTCGTCGAGTACGAGCTCGCGAATCACCTCCGGGAGCTGGTCGTGCTGCCACCGGCACTCGAGTCGCCCTGCGCTCTCGCCCTCTCCTTCCGGCGCGGCAGCACGTGCAGCCTTGATCGCGTAGGCGGCCGCACCGAGCTCGTGCGCGGCGACGTGTGCGACGGCCGCGGCCTGGGCGGCGGCGTACGCGGCATGCCGTGCTGCGCCACTGAGATCTCGGGCTGCGGCGTTCGCATGGCCGGCCGCCGTGCGAGCCTCCGTCATGGTGACCTCGCCGCGCGCCCAGGCCCGCCCGAGTTCGATCGCGCGACGAGGGCGGTCGTCGCCTGGGCGCACTCGCTCGAAGTGGTCGAGCACGTGCTCCGCGCAGTCGGCCGCCCACATCGCGAGGAAGTGGTGATCGTCGTCGGAGAGCGTCCCGCCCCGACGGACGGTGATGAACCGCGGGTCTCGGACCTTGGGCAAGATCATCAGTCCAGTCTCCCTGCGGCGCGCACCGATACCTCGGAGCCTTCGGTCTGCTTATCCTCGTGGGTACGCGGCATTCGACAAGCCTAGGCGTCGGCAGGATCCACGCGATCGGCTACAGGCCCCCGAGTGGGTCGGCGGAACCGTCAGGGTATGAGCGGCGCCACGAGGGACCGCGATCCGAACATGGAAGAGCCCGGGCGGGTGGCCCGGGCTCTGCTCGTTGCGAATGGGACGCGACGTCCCTGGGTCAGGTACCCGGATCGGTCGTCGGGACGGGCGATGACGAGGGGCCCTGGTTCGAACCGGGTCCGCCCCAGCTCGGTCGGCCGTGTCCACCGAACCCGGGACCACCGAACCCGGGACCGACTGACGAACCACCGCCGGCCATGCCCGGCAAGCCAGACGTGACCGAGGTGGCATCGAGCGATCCGTCGTCGCGGAGGGTCCCCTGGGCGAAGACCTGGTCGCCGACCGCGATGTCGGAGAACTTGGCCGACGTGACGCCCTTGACCTGGTAAGTCGTCGCGGCATCGACATGGATCGTTGCGGTCGTGCCGTCACGCTGGGTGATGGTGATGGCGTCGCTCGACGTGCTCTTGACCGTCCCGCCGAGGACGGCCGGTGCGACACGGACGACCGCCGCGGTGAGCGAACTGCCAGAGCCCGTCGCCTCGATGTCCACGCGAACGCCGACGGTCACGGCGCTGGCCGTGGCGGCGGTGGCGCCGATGAAGTAGGTCGTCGACGCGTCGGTCGCCACCTTCTGGGTCGAACCGTCGGGGAGCGTGACGGTGACGCTGTCGCCGGTGACGGCGGCGACGGTGCCGTCGACCGTGGGCAGGACGACCTCGATGCCGGTCACGCTCCACGTGCCATCGCTGGCGCGTTGCTCCTGGAGCCGGATGGTGTCACCGACCTTGAGATCCGCGACCGTGATGGTCTGGCCCGCCCGCTGGATGGTCACACCGGTGGCGTCGACCGTGCGCGTCCAGCCATCGTCGGTCTTCAAGTCGAGCTTCGAGCCGTCGATGCCGGTGATGGTGATCTGCGACAGTCCGAGCGCCATCATGCTCGGACCGCCGGGTCCGCCCTGGCCACCGGCGACCCCGCCGGGCGACATCCACGCGCCGCCCGCAGAGCCGAACATGCCCGGACCGCCGGGGAACCCGCCAGGCATGCCACCCGACATGCCGGGGTTCGTGCCCGGCGCTGCGCTCGCCGCCGGCGTCGGTGCCGACCCTGAGTTGGCCGCAGGCGCCGCGCTCGGTGACGCCCCGAAGGCGACCGCGGCGCTGACGACGATGGCGCTGGTGGCGGTAGTGTCAGAGTCCAGGACATAGGC
>PNAP01000052.1 GCA_003169735.1 Chloroflexota bacterium
ATGAGCGCTGGCGCGTCACGACCTTGCCGTCGTGCCCGCGTCACGACTCGCCCAGCCGACGCCCAGCCGTTAGCGGCGCTGATGGTCCTGATCCTCGTCCACGACGCCGTGCGGTCCGGCCGATGGTCGCGGCGGACTCTCTCATGACCCGTACATCCAACCCACCGCCCGATACGATGGCGAGCGGAGGTCGATCCGTGTCCGAAGTCCGCGTCGCGACCGTTGGCGATATCGAGCTGCTGGTCAGGACCATCACGCTCGCCTTCGAGCACGATCCGGTCTGGTCGCCGGCGATGGCTCCGACCGAGGGGCGATCCGACCGGCGTCCCGACATCTGGCGTTGCTACCTGCTCGGCGCGTTGCGGTACCCGTGGACCTGGACGGCCGACGACGCGACGGCGGCCTCGGTCTGGGTCCCGCCCGGCGGGACGGAGATGTCGAGCGAGCAGGAGGACGGTCTCGACGCCCTCATCGATGTGGCCCTCGGTGCCAGGGCGGACGACTACCACGAGACGATGGCCCGCTTCGACGCCGCCCACCCACGCAGCGAGCCGCACTACTACCTGAGCCTGCTGGCGACGCATCCCGAGCATCGCGGTCACGGTATCGGCATGGCCCTCCTAGCCGCCAACCTCGCGGTCATCGACCGCACTGGGATGCCCGCTTATCTCGAGTCGACCAACCCCGCGAACGATCGCCGCTATGCCAGCGTCGGCTTCGAACGCCACGGCTCGTTCGTGGTCCCGTACGAGGACCGGGTGGTGACGACGATGTGGCGTCCGCCCCGATCGGGATCCTGAGCGAACGAATCTGCACACCACGCGCTCATGGTGTCAGCCGGAATCGGAGCCATCTAGCAGCAGCGCCTGGTCAGCGTCTGCTGCGCAGTTCCATTGGAGAACTCGCCGCAGAATGCGGAGGCTCGGCTAATCAACGGCGCTGACGCCGAGTCGTCGAAGCCATACTCGGATGCGACGGATCGCCGGAAGCGCTTGTTTGCTTTCCAAAGCTCGGAGAGCACCCTGGATCGCTCGTCGATCGGGCGCTCGCCCGCACAGGACAGCAACCTCGACTGACGCGATCTGGGCATCAGCTCGAGCCACGAGGAAGTCGGTGTCGGCGAGAACGTCGTTGGCGCGGGACGCGAGATCGATGGCGTCCCGCTGCTCGCCACGCGCCGCGAGCACACGGCCCTTGGCCGCGAGGCTTCGGCCATACCACATCAGATCATCTTCGTCGGTCATGCCGGCCTGATCCAGGAGTCCGTCGGCAACCGTCGCGGCCTGTTCGTCGTCCACCAAGGACCAGATGAGCGTCGATGCCATTGGACCGACCATCGCGGGCTCGGATTCGGTCGCCGTCTCGAGCGCTTTTTGGAGGATCGGGATCGCCTGCTCGGGTGGCATCGTCGACGCGATGATCCCCTGCATCTGGAGCGTCAGATAATGCCACCTGGTGATCGATAGCTGTTGTCGAAGTACCTCTGCCGCCTCGAGTTCGGCCCAGGCCTCATCGGTATGGCCGCCCGTCGCCAGCGATCCGGGCAGCCAGAGGCGCGCGAAGAGCTCGGAGCGGAGATTGCCGGAAACCGTCGCGAGGATCCCCTGCGCCCGTTCCAGCGCTTTATCGACGGGCGTGGGGCTCTGGACGTCGAGGGCGACGAGAAAGACGACCGTCTCGAGCTCGGCTCGGCGATCGCCCGCCGATCGCGCGTGCTCGAGAGCCTGGGTCTGCGCAGCCTCCGCGAGCGCCAGGTGCCCCATGTCAGCCTCCGCGATCGCGACCCTCCGCCAAGCACGATTGAGGGAAAGGTGGTCGCCGGCGGCCTCCAGTTCTGGGACGATCTCCTTCGATCGGCGCACCATCTCGCGCGGGGTCCCAGGGTCAAGCTCGAGCATCTCCGCGGCCGCACGAAGGCGGAGGTGCGGCATGCCCGCGCCTCGTGCCAGCTCCGCCGCCCGGGACAACGTCGCACGACCGTCGGCTGATCGTCCCACGTCCCGCTGCATGGATCCGGTCTCGATGAGGACCGCCGGCAGAGCCGGATCATCGGCGTCGAGGAGCGCGGCCGCTCGCTCGAACAGACCGGCTGCCGCGAACGGGTCGCCGCGCGAGATCGCCAGCTGGCCGGCGCGCTCGAGGTGACCGGCGGCACGTTTCGCGATCGCCTGACTCACGGTGGTCGGCGGTCCGAGTTCGAGCGAGAGGCGGACGACCTGCTCGAGGTGAAAGCCGATCAAGCCGGCGGGACCAGTGAGCGCGCCCGGCGCCGCCGGATCGAGCCAGTCGGCGTACGCCGCGTGCAGTTCCGCGCGGCGTCGCTTCGGGATCGACTGGTACACCACCCCATGCACGATGGCGTGCCGGAAGCGCACCGATGCGTTCGGTCCGTCTCCGTCGACGGTGAGAAGGTCGCGGGCTTCAAGCCCGGCGATGGACGATCGCAATGTACCGCCGACGGATGACCCTTCGGCCTCGCTGGAGAGCGCCTCGACCGCGCGTTCACTCGCCACGATCCCCACCACGGACATCGCCTCGAGCGCGCGTCGCTCGTCGGGTCGGAGGAGCTCGAGGCGGGCCGTGATCAAGGCCGACAGGGGCAGCGGCGCGCGTTTCAGCCAGCTCGCCGCGTCGGACCAATCTCGGGGCCCGGCGACGGCCAGCTCGGATCGCATCGCAGCAAAGAGTTCGGCGGCGTAGAGCGCATTGCCGCCAGCCGCCGTCGCCACGCCGCGACGTACTTCGTCGGGCACGTCCGTGCCTCCGAGGCGACCGACGAGTTCGGCGGTCTCGGCGTCAGTCAGCGACCGCAGATGGATCAGCGTCGATGGTGGATCCGTCGCCCAGGCGATCTCGGCTCGTTCCAGGAACTCGGGTCGCGTCGTCAGGACGAAGAGGACGGGCGTGGCCAGCGACGAGGACAGGTCCGCCAGGAGCTGCAGGAGTGGGTCCTGTGCCCAGTGGATGTCCTCGACGAGGACCACCAGCGGTCCCTGTTGCGCGAGCGCATCGATCGTCGCGCGGATCGCCCACACGAACTGGCTGCGATCAGGCGTCGACCGTGCACTGCTCTGCCCGAGGAAGGCCAGAAGCGTGTCGGTGAGCGGTCCGCTCTGTCGAGCCGAGACGCGCTCGGCCAGTCGCCGGAGCTTGTCGCGGATTGCGGACGCACCATCCTCGACCGTGATAACCGCAGCAGCCTGGAGCACCTCGATCAGCGGCTGATATGTCGAGCCCTCGCCGTAGGCGACGCAATGGCCGACGATCGACGGTACCGCCGGACCGACGCCGTCGAGGAACGCCTCCGTGAGCCGCGTCTTCCCGATGCCCGGTTCCGCCACGATGACGACGAGCCGCGGACATTCAGCTCGACGGGCGTCACTGAGGGCGGCATCGAGCAGGGCGAGTTCCGCCTGACGCCCGACGAGCTCCACGGTCGGTCTGCGCCGGCCCGGCACCCCGCGACCGACACCGACCAGCCGAAATACGCCTTGCGGCTCCTGACGGCCCTTGAGCGTGATCGGTTCGAGCGCCTCGACGGTCACCGCATCGCGGATGAGCTGATACGTCGACGCCGCCACCAGGATCTGGCCAGGGGCCGCCGCCTGTTCCAGCCGAGCCGCGACGTTCACGGCGTCGCCCGTCGCGAAGGTCTCGCGCGAGCCCATGTCGGCGGCGACGACCTCACCGGTGTTGATCCCGATGCGAATCGCCAGGCGGACCCCGAACATGCGCTCGAGGCGATCGTTGATCTCATCCACGCCGTGCTTCAGCTCGTCCGCCGCCCGCACCGCGCGCAGGGCGTCATCCTCGTGGGCGAGCGGCAGGCCGAAGACGGCCATCACCGCGTCCCCGATGAACTTCTCGACCACGCCGCCGTGATGCTCGATCGCCTTTCGCGCGAGGTCGAAGTACGTGTCCATCACGCCGCGAATCGCCTCGGCGTCGCGATTCTCACCGAGCGCGGTGGACCCCACGACGTCGGCGAAGAGCAACGTGACCTCGCGCCGCTTCCATGCGGTATCGGTCGGCCGTTTCTCGGCGAGGGACGCGCCACACGCATTGCAGAACCGTGCGCCAGGCGGGTTCGCGGCGCCGCACCCCGTACAGGTCATGCTCTCTCCGTCGAGATGGTGCCGACGGCACGCCTCTCGCGTCGCGCGGCCGCCCGGACCTCGTCGCCCGGTCCCCGTCGAGCAGGAGTATGCGCGCTGCGAACACACGGACGCCCGGAAGCCGGCCTGCGCAGAATGGTCAAGCGGCCGGTTCAGCGGTGTTACCGTGTCGCGGTGGCGGCAGCAGCGCAGGCTCGGCGGTCTGGTCGAAGGCCGAGCTGACGCCGAGGGTCGCCGAAGGATCGCCCCACGGAGATCGGAGCGTCGGGGAGCGACCCGGTCCTGTGGGTCCTTACAGGCGCTTGCCGATGAACTTGACGGCGGCCTTCTGGGCGGTGTCGCCGACCGAGGTGAGGGTCACCGACCGCGTGACCTTGGAGCCCACGGTGGCCGTCGGCTTGACCGTCACCATGGCGGTGATGGTGTCGTGAAGCGCCCTGGCGTCGTTGGTAGGTCGCGGCTACGCCCGTTTGGCGATGAACTTGACGGCGTCCTTCTTGGTGCCGTCGCCGACCGAGGAGATGGTCACCAGGCGAGTGACCTTGGAGCCGACCGCGGCGGTGGACTTGACCTTGACCTTGGCGGTGATGAGGTAGGTCGCGCCGGGCGCGAGCGAGGTCGTCGTGTAGGTGCCCGCGACCACGGCGGCCGTGATGTCGGTGGCGCCCCGGAAGTAGTTCACGGTATACGCGCTCGTGATCGCACCGCTGGCCTTGAGCGTAAAGCTATCCAAGCCGCTGCCATCGTTCTGGACGGAGATCCCGAAACTGATGGTCGCGCCGCGGCGCGCCGAACCGGTCTTGCTCTGTCCAACGCCGGTCGCGTTGTAGACGTCATTGCCGGCGAACGCGCCAGTGCCCAGCCGGATGCGGCCGTCAGGCTTGCGCACGAAGCTCGCCGGGGTGACGGTCAAGATCGTCGAGCCGCTGACGCTGCCGAGGGTCGCGCTGATGCTGCTCGTGCCGACGGCGACGCCGCTGGCCAGGCCGGTGGCGCTGATCGTCGCGCTGGCGAGGGTCCCCGAGGCCCAGGTGACCGTGGCGGTCAGGTCGGCGTGGGAGGCGTCGCTGTAGGTGCCGGTGGCGCTGAACTGCTCGGTCAGGCCGGCGGCGATCGAGGGGTTGGTCGGGGTCACCGCGATGCTCACCAGGGTCGGCGCGGTCACCGTGAGGGTGGTGCTGCCGCTGACGGCTCCGAGGGTCGCGCTGATGCTGCTCGTGCCGGCGGCGACGCCGCTGGCCAGGCCGGTGCCGCTGATCGTGGCCGTGGCGAGGGTCCCCGAGGCCCAGCTGACCACGCCCGTGAGGTCGGCGTGCGAGGCGTCGGTGTAGGTGCCGGTGGCGCTGAACTGCTCGGTCAGCCCGGCCGCGATCGAGGGGTTGGCCGGGGTCACCGCGACCGAGTCGAGGCTTGGCGGACGCCACGCCGCGAGATAGTCAGCCTTGGCCAGGTTGGCGGCGTCAGTGAAGGAGCCTCCGGCGTATACGGAGCTGCCGGAGGCGGCCACGGCGTCAACGACGTAGGGGAGCGCACCGTTCGTGCCGCTGCCGTCGTTGTTGTTGTCGCCGAGTGCCGACCAGGCGCTGCCGTCCCATCGAGCCAGGTAGTCGGCCCTGGCAAGGCCAGCGGCGTTGATAAAGAAACCGCCCACGTACACGTCCGTGCCCGAGACTGCGAGAGCGGTGACGACGGGGGAGTATTCCGACCCCGGGCCGAGCGCGCCGTTCGTGCCGCTGCCGTCATTGTTGTCGTCGCCCAACGCGGACCACGCGGTGCCGTCCCATTTGGCGACGTAGTCGGCTTTGGCCAGGCCGGCGGCGTCGGTGAACCAGCCGCCGACATACAGGTCCGTGCCCGAGACGGCCAGGGCATAGACGTTGGCGTTCAACGCCCCATCCGTGCCGCTGCCGTTGAGGTTGTCGCCGAGCGCCGACCAGGCGCTCCCGTTCCACTTGGCGACGAAGTCGGCTTTGGCCAAACCGGCCGCGTCGATGAAGAAGCCGCCGACGTAGAGGTCCGTACCCGAGACGGCCAGAGCATGGACCGAGCCGTTGAGCGCCCCGTCCGTGCCCGTGCCCGTGCCGTTGAGGTCGTCGCCGAGCGCCGACCATGTGCTGCCGTTCCACCTGGCGACGTAGTCGGCTTTCGCCAGGCCGGCCGTATCGAGGAAGGCGCCGCCGACGTACAGGTCGCCGCCCGAGACAGCCATGGCCGACACGACGTCACCGAACCCCAGTGGGTTGATCGCGCCGTTCGTGCCCGTGCCGTTCTGATCGTCACCGAGCGCCGACCAGGCGCTACCGTTCCATCTGGCGACGTAGTCGGCTTTCGCCAGGCCGGCGGCGTCGGTGAACCACCCACCAACGTAGACGTCATTGCCCGAGACCGCCAGGGCCGTGACCGCGCCGTTGAGTGCGCCGTTCGTGCCACTGCCGTTGTTCTGGTCGTCGCCGAGTGCCGACCAGGCGCTGCCGTCCCACTTGGCGACGAAGTCTGCCTTGGCCAAGCCTGCGACGTCGGAGAACCAGCCGCCCACGTAGAGATCGGTGCCCGACACGGCCAGAGCGGTGACGGTGCTGCTAAGTGCGCCATCGACTGCGTCGCCGAGCGCCGACCAGGCGCTGCCGTCCCACTTGGCGACATGGTCTGCCTTGGTCAGGCTCGCGGCGTCGCTGAAGGAACCGCCGACATACACGTTGCTGCCCGAGGCAGCTAGGGCGTAGACGGTGTCGTCGAGGGCACCGTTCGTGCCGCTGCCGTTGAGGTCGTCGCCGAGCGCCGACCAGGTGCTGCCGTCCCACTTGGCGACGCGGTCGGCCTTGGCCAGGCCGGCGGCGTCGGTGAAGTAGCCACCGACATACAGGTCGGTGCCCGAGACGGCAAGGGCGGAGACATTGCCGCTGATCGCGCCGTTCGTGCCGCTGCCGTTGAGGTTGTCGCCGAGGGCCGACCAGGTGCTGCCGTCCCACTTGACGATGACGTCGGCTTTGGGCAGGCCGGCGACGTCGACCATCGCGCCGCCGACGTACAGATCGCTGCCTGAGGCGGCAAGGGCGAGAACGACACCGCCGGTGATGGCGCCGTCGGTGCCGCTGCCGTTGAGATTGTCGCCGAGGGCCGACCAGGTGCTGCCGTCCCACTTGGCTACGCGGTCGGCCTTGGCTAGGCCCGCGGCATTACCGAACCAGCCGCCGACGTACACGTTGCTGCCGGATGCCGCGAGCGCGAGGACCACGTTGTCGAGCGCGCCGTTCGTACCCGTGCCGTTCTGATCGTCGCCCAGCGCCGACCAGGCGCTGCCGTTCCAGCGGGCGACGTAGTCGGCCTTGGCCAGCCCGGCGGCGTTGGCGAAGTAGCCGCCGACATACAGGTCGCTGCCCGACACGGCCAGGGCGCTGACACTGCTGCTGAGCGCGCCGTTCGTGCCGCTGCCGTTAGCGCTGTCGCCCAGCGCCGACCAGGCGCTGCCGTCCCATCTGGCCACGTAGTCCGCCTTGGCCAGCCCGGCAGCGTCGGTGAACCCACCGCCGACGTAGAGGTCGCTGCCCGAGACGGCCAAGGCGAAGACGCCGCCGTTGAGCGCGCCGTTCGTGCCGCTGCCGTTAGCGCTGTCGCCCAGCGCCGACCAGGCGCTGCCGTCCCATCTGGCGACGTAATCGGCCTTGGCCAGCCCGGCCGCGTTGGTGAACCAGCCGCCGACGTACAAGTCGCTGCCCGACACGGCCAGGGCGTAGACGTCGACGTTGAGTGCGCCATCGCTGGGGCCATTGCCGGTCGCGTTCCACGAACCGATGGGTGCCGCTGGGGCGGTGACGGCTGGTCCGAAGCGTGGTGGCTCACCGGCAGCCAGGTCGCTGGTCAGCGTCCAGGCGCTCGTATCGACCGTGCCCGAGACTCCCGCGGCGCCGACGAACGTGCCGTCAGCGGTCAGGGCTGGGGCGAGATCGGCCGAAGGTGCCTGAGGGAAGACGCCTGGCGCGGGATGACCATGAGCCGCCACTTGGACCGAACTCGCGACGAGCGTCGCGAGGATCAGGACGGCGCCCGCGGTGCGGGTGCGGGTCGATCGGCGCATGGCGGCGTTCCTCTCGTGGACGAGAGACGAAACGTCGGGTCGCAGAGGACCTCAACTGCGTGCACGTCGACGTGCACGCCGAAACGATGATCCGCGAAGCTGCGGTCCATCCCGTGGCGCGGTTCAACATGACCACGACCGCCGGCACTCTAGCACACGGTCGTCGGGCCCCTGGACCGCGGCGCGCGTGATGCCCCGCCACGATCAAGTGATCGTGTGGGAGTTGAACTCGCACCGGATGCTTTCGCCGTGGCTGTCTCTGGGGCTGTCAAACGGCCCTCTGGGACCGCTCCCGACAGCCCGAAAGGGGCAATCCTGAGCGTGGAAACGTGGTGAGCCGGGTGGGATTCGAACCCACGACACGAGGATTAAAAGTCCCTGTGGGCGGCGTCCTTCGGGTCGCTTGGAGTGCCTTCCTGTCCATCCCGCGCGGGGTGCTCGTGCACAGGGTCTACCCGGTATGACGGTAGTCCACCGCCGTCGCTGTCACTGGGGCTGTCAATCGGCGACCGGACATGGTTCGAGCACGAAGCTCCTACCGGAGTCGTCGCCGGACATGTGCAGCCGGGACAGACAGCCAATTCTTGCTCGGGCGGCGGCCACCTCAGTGCGATGCGCTATGAATGTGGCCCTTTCGGTCGAATGACCTCGGCTCCTTCCAATAGCTTCGCCAGGTCAGCCGGAGATGGCCCTGGATTACGCTTCAACTCGGCGAGGCTCTGGCTGCAGAAATCTGCGGCGGCGCGCATGGCCTTGTCGGCGAGAATCTGTCTTGTGAGCATCTCCTCGTCCGGCAGGCCATCTACGGTCATTAGGCCGTGGAGGCTCAGGCTAGTCGCCTGGAACATTGGCTCCAGGATGTACCAAATGCCCTCAGCAACCTTGTTGAACCCGTCAGACGCAAGCCGAAAACTGATGTCAGCGCATATCCAGCAGTCTTGCGCAGGAATCGGTGAAACACGATCTGTCGATTCGTCTCCGGGGGCAAACTTCAGCAAGCTATCGCGCAGACCGAGATCGGCCAAGGGACGAGATCCCGACACGGCGAACTCAGAGGCGCCATGCAACGCTTCGGCGATTACACCCTCATTCGAGCGTCCGACCTCCGCCGCCCAGCGGCGATATTCTGGTAGAAGGGCCGAACCGGAAGCCCAATACAGTGCCGTCTGCGCCCGCCTAGACAGCAGGGAGATGTCCTGACCTAGATCCTTGATGATAAGGTCGTAGGATGTCATGGCTCGACTTGGACTCCTAGGTAGTTCAACATCTGGGAGCACCCGTGTTCATCCGCTTCGCACGGCATACGCGATGACGTTCCAATTCTGTCCATGCCATCCGCAAGGAAGCGAGCCAAGTTTTCTTCGGCATGGAGGTTCTGCCCAGTCGGCAAACCACTGACTCCAAGCTTTTCCAATGCCGCTTTTTGGCCGGCATCGAAGCCACTGCTGGACGCTCCCCAAAGGTTACCATCGCTATCCGAGGCAACGGCAATCGTTCGCTGATTGACTGCGGCAGGATGCTCCCCAGCCGTTCGAATCTGCGTCGCAAGGTCCCGAAGCCCCCCTTGGGCGGCGTTCCCTGACCCGACCGTATCGACCGCGGCGGCATCACCAATCGCCATCTCCGCCTCCGGTGCCTCCTCGACCGCTCCTTGGGCAGCTCCGTCCTCTACGGCCACGGTAGCCACCGTCAGCGCGGCCGCGCCAGCGAGGCCGACATCGCACACTACCGACAGGACGCAGACGGCGCCTCCGATCAGGAAGCCACCCAATACGAGAGCTGGAAGCGGGTTGAAGTTGAAGCCGCCTCCTCCGCTATCAATCGGTTTGGCCAGGTTGATGCGGCTGCGATTGGCCTCGACCTGGTCGTACTCACGGTCGGACTCGGCCTGAGCTTCGCGCGCGCTCTTGACCTTGGCCCAGTTGGCGTCCTGGTCGGCCACGGTGCGGGACTGGGCATCGGCATCGATGCCTTCGTTGAACCCCGCCACCGACTGGCGGCGAGCCGCCGCGGCGGCGCGGGCACTGGCGATGCGGGCAGATGCGGCGGCAGCGACCGCCTGCATCTTGGCTTCATCGTCGTAACCGGGTGACCGCGGGTCGTACGAAGCGGCGATGCGGGTCTCGTTGGCGAGCAGCCGCTGCAGCGCCGGGTTCGGTGCGGTCGGCTGGGCGCGGTGGTGTCCTTGCTGTTGGCTGACCTCGCGCCGGTCGGCCCGTCGTTGCGAGCGAGCGGCGGCGCGGTCGGCCTTGCCGCCACCCGCGGTGTGGACGGACTTGCCGGGGTTGCATGACGGGCAGACATCGTCGCCCTCGACGGCCATGTGCCCCGACGGGTCGGTCATCGTCGAGGGATCGCCCCACGCGTAGAGGTAGCGGTTGAGGCTGAGCGGGTTCTGAGCGTCGCCGACGACCGAGTCCTGGCTCGTGAAGACCCCCAGCGCCGGGTCGTAGTCACGGGCACCGCCGGCATACAGGTCGGTCGTGCCCGGGTCGGTCAGCAGCAGTTCTCCCTGGTAGCGCCACGGCGTCGGCAGGGCTGAGGTGGTCGAGCCGGCCATCTCGCCGTAGGGGTCGTAGCGGAAGGCGTCGGTGAGGGTCGAGCCGTTCGACGCGACCACCGCCGCCATCGAGCCGTGCAGGTCGGGGATGGTCCAGCCGAGCGTGCCGTTGCTCGAGATGGCGATGCGGTCGCCCATCGCGTCGACGGCCGAGTCGACATCGGTGGTGCGATCGAGCAGCACCGCCGTCTCGGTCTCACCGACGTAGCCATACGTGTCGCTGGTGGTGCCGTTGAGGGAGCGCGTCCGGTCACGGCCGAGCGCGTCGAAGGTGAAGGCGACCGTGTTCGAAGCACCCGGTGGGTCGATCGACGTCGGGCGGTCGGCCGCATCGTACGTATACGCGGTCGTGCCCGACGAGGCCACCTGGCTGGTGGTCATGTTGCCGTAGGCGTCGTAGACGAAGCTGTTGGTGGCGCCGCCGCCGACCTTGCTCGTGGCCATCTCGTCGGAGCGGTCGTACGTATAGGTCGTCGTCACCCCGGCGCGGGTGAGGCTGGTGCGGTCGCCCGACGGATCGTAGGTGTAGGTCTGGGTGGCGCCGGCGAGCGTCGCGCTGGTCACCCGGCGGAGCTTGTCGTAGCCGTAATCCTGGGCACCCGAGCCGGCCACGCCGCTGATGCCCGACAGGCTGCGCGAGTCCTGCGTCACCTGGCCGACGCGATCGTAGGTCTGGCTGAACTGGGCTTGCGTCGTGCCGCTCGCCGACTCGGTCATCGTCGTGGCGCGCTTGAGCCCGTCGTAGGCGAAGGCGGCGGTGTTGCCCGACGGCCAGCTGCGCGACGCGACGAGGCCGTCGAGCTGCCAGCCGAAGGTCGCGCTGCCCGACCAGAGCGGGCTCGTCATCGAGGTCATCCGGTCCTGCAGGTCATAGCCGAAGGACGACGTGCCGATGCCGTTGTCGGTGCGCGAGGCGAGCGTGCCGTCGGCGTTCCAGCTGAAGCCCGACAGCGTCGTTGCGCCGCGCTTGACCGCCGTCTCGCGGCCCGAATAGGGGTCATAGCTGAAGGTCAGCGTGTCGACGTTGGTGTCGGCGCTGCCTGAGCGCGCCTCGAGCTGCGTCCGCGCGCCGGTCGCGTCGTAGGTCGCGATGGTGTGCAGGTTGAGCGTCGTGGCGGGCAGGTAGGTCTTGGTCTCGGTGCCCCGCCCGACGGCGTCGTAGGAGAGGTCGGTCTTGCGCGTGGCATTGGTGCACGAGCTGCCCGTGTCGGGGTAGTCGCACCGCCCGACGAATTCGAAAGGAGGTACCGTCCAGCGACCATGCCTGCTGCCTGATCCGCAATCGTCCACGGAAGCGGGGCAACCTCAGACCGACTCTCACCGCCGTGGCTGTCAACGTGGCTGTCAGGCGGTCGCACGGGAATAGCGCTCAAGCTCACCGACAGCCACCAGGAGCACGTCCCTGCCGGCCTTGGCGAACCGTAAGGCCACGTCGATCCGGGCGGCTCCTTGAGCCAGCGGGCCATCGGCGAATGGCATCTGACGTTCCCTCGGGTACGCTCGCACGTGCCAGGGTCCAGTGGTGGGCGTGCGCGAATCCGCTGAGCTGATGGAAGAGAGCCTGGCCTTCTCCCGTGGCCCTCAGCCCTCTGAGCCAGCCGACGCCTCAGCCGCGGGACAACGCTGTCGCGCGAACCCGCAGGACCGCCAGCTTCGTCAGGATGGAGGCGTCACCGTGGTCGCTCGCCACCGCCTCGGCAGCGGCGAGCGCCTCCTCCAGCTCCGGCTTGGGTGAGTCCGCATCGATGAGCGCCTCGACCAGGCGCATCCGAGCATAGGCGGCCGTCCTCCGCGCGCCCACCCGTTCAGCCGCTTCGGCAGCGACTCGCCAGCACGCTGGGTCAGCCTGCCCGCGGGCGCGCTGCAGCTCGCCGTCCACGAGGAGCAAGGGGCCGCGGGCGAACCACGTGAGTGGCACCGATCCTGCCTGGCCTGCTGCGGCTTCGACCCCGCGACAGGTGACCGCCAGCCGCTCGGCATCGGCCACCGCCACGGCCGCGCCTTCGAGATCCCCGCTGCGCCTGGCCTGCACGGCCCGCTCGCCGGCCACCTCCAGCGCCAGCGTCTCGAGCTCGACGATCTGCTCGGGCTCGGACGGATCGACCAGCGCTCGGGCGCCGTCGAGGACCAACTCGGCTCGGTCGGGGCGGTCCTGACTCAGGTGCGACCTCGCCTCGACCCGCCTGAGGTCCAGCTCGAGTGCCTGCCACCGCGCCTGCCCAACGCTTCCCCGGATCTGCGCGCGCGCGTCGGAGACGGCGCGCGTGACGCCGTCCCAGTCGCCCTCCATGCGCTTGAGCCCGGCGACCACCAGCTGGACCAACGAGCCGTTCCAGCCGGTGAAGCTCATGGCCAGGGCTCGCTCCACGAACCAGGTCATCCCTTCGCGTGTCCCGAACGCCGCTTCGTAGAAGGCACCGTTCGTGATGCCGTGCGCGCTCAACTCGCTGCGCGAGAGCCCGTACTCGGCCGCCACCTCCACCGCCTCGCGACTCAGCGAGCGACACAGCTCCACGTCCCCGGTCAGGATCGCCACGAAGCCCAGGTTGTTGTACGCGCGCAGGAGCTCGAAGCCGTCGGCTGCCCGGCGCGCGATGGCGAGTCCCTCTTGCAGCAGTGCCAGTCCCTCTTCGGGCGCTCCCAGCTGGGCGACGCAGGTGCCCAGGGTGATCGTGGCGCTGGCTTCCTCTCGGTCGAGGTGCCCCGACCTGGCGGCAGCGATGGCCCGGCGTGCGACCGGCTCGGCATCGCCAAACCGTTCTCGGAAATGCATCAGGAACCGCGCCAGACCGGCGAGGATGCGCGCTCGGACTTCGGCGGAGGACCCCGGCCCGAGCAGCGCTGCCGCTCCCTCCAAGGCGGCGAGCGCGCCTTCGTCATCACCCTGTCCAGAGCGGTACCGTCCGATGCGTTCCAGGATCACCGCCTGGCTCTCGCGATCGCCGGCGTCCTCGGCAGCTCGCAGCAAGCGCTCTGCACCGGTCAGGGCACCGTCGGCGTCGCCGGAGAGGTAGCGAGCTTCGGCCTCGCGCAGTCGGAGGTCGCGTGATCGGAGGAGGGCGGCCCCTTGGGCACCTTGGGCCTCGCCGGCATCGGCGGCCGTGCCGTCCTCCAGCGCGATGAGCCGGGCCAGCAGGCGCGCGGCCTCGGGATAGGCGTGCAGCTGTTCGGCCCGGTCGGCGGCGGCGAGGAGCGCCGTGCGCGTCCGTTCGAGCAGCGGCGATGCGGTCAGGTCCTGGCCCAGCTCGAGCCGATACTCGGCGGCCTGGGCGAGGTGGTGGGCACGGATCTCCGAGAACTCCATCAGCCGCTCACCGGCGACGGTCTCGAGCCAGTCGGCGAAGCGCTCGTGGAGGTCGGCCCGATCGCGCTTCGAAAGCCGATCGTAGGCCGCGTCGCGGATGAGGATGTGCCGGAAGCGGAAGGCGTCATCGTCAGCCAGGCCGGGCGCGTCGCGCGAGATGATCTCGCGCCGGCTGAGCGCCAGGAGACGGGCCACCAAGCCGCCCCGATCGTCCTCCGGCGAGAGCGCCTGGACGGCGCCTCGCTCGAAGCTGCGGCCGATCACCGCGCCGCGCTCGGCGACGGCGCGCTCGGCGGGCGGCAACCCGTCGATGCGGGCGGCCAGGAGGGCACTGATGGACGCAGGCACGGCCACCTCGCCGATGGCTGCGCTGGTGCGCCAGCCGTCCCCGTCGCGCCGCAGCGCGCCGTCATCGATGAGCATGCCCACCATCTCCTCGACGAAGAGCGCGTTGCCTTCAGCGGCCGTGGTGATGCGTGCCCGCACCTCGACCGGCAGCGCGGCGCCGCCGGGCAGGTGGTCCAGCAGTCGCTCGACCGCCCCGGGGCCCAGGGCGCGCAGATCCAGGACGCGCACGTTCGGTCGTCCGGTGGCCCACTCGGGCCGCCGTTCGCGCAGCTCGAGCCTGGCGGTGGCGACGATGAGCATCGCCGCCGCCTGGCTCCAGTCGACCAGCGTCTCGATGAGATCGAGCAGCGCCGGCTCGGCCCAATGGAGGTCCTCCATCAGCAGCGCCAGCGGTCGCTCCCGTGCGACCGTCTCGAGGAACTTGCGCGTGGCCCAGGCGATGTCGTCGCCGCTCACGGCGATCTCGGAGGCACCCACCACGGCCGCAAGTACCTCGCCCATGCGAGCGGACTCGGGCAGGTCGGCCACGCGCTCGCGCAGCGCGCCGGCCACGTCACTCGGGTTGGCATCCTCGCCAGCGCCCACGGCCGCCCGCAGGATCTCGGCCAACGACCAGTAGGTGATGCCGTCGCCATAGGGCAGGCAGTGGCCACGCAGGATCGTGGCGCGCTCTGAGAGTCCGGTCGCCAGCTCGGTCAGCAGCCGGCTCTTGCCCACGCCCGCCGGGGCGACCACCGTGACCAGGTGGCACGTCCGTTCCGCGACGGCCGCCCCGAACGCGGCGAGCAGCACGGCCAGCTCCGCCTCGCGTCCGACCATCGGCGCATCGAGGCGTCGCGCGTGCGCCGCGTCGCCGGTGACCTCCAGCAGCCGGTAGGCTTCGACCCGTTCCGACTTGCCGCGCAGGTCCAGGCGCAGCGCCTCCGTGGTGACGGCATCGCGCACCAGCTCCCGGGTCAGCCGCCCGATGATGATCTCCCCGGGCACGGCCGACGACTGGAGGCGGGCCGCGGTGTTGACCGTATCGCCCGTCACCAGCGCGCCCTCGGCCTCTTCGGGTACGGTCGCCACGACGGGTCCGGTCTGGACGCCGATGCGCAGCTGCAGGGCCGCCGAGCCGGCCCGTCCGACGCGCAGCTCGCCCACCGCGGCGCGGATCTCGACCGCTGCCCGGACGGCACGCAGCGCGTCATCCTCGTGGGTCGTCGGCCAACCGAACACGGCCATCACCGCGTCGCCGATGTATTTCTCGACCGTGCCGCCGTGTCGCTCGATGACGGCACGGGCTGAGTCGAAGTAGCGGGACTGCAGGATGCGCAGCGCTTCGGGGTCGAGCGACTCACCGATGCCCGTCGAGCCGACGAGGTCGGCGAACAGGACGGTCACGGTCCGCCGGGTCTGGCGCTCGGTCATGGCACCGAGTCTGACCGATGCCGATGGCCGCCGCCACGTGCCCCCAGCTCCGATCCTCGACCCCCTCCAGCCGTCGCAGGTAGACCGTCGTCACCGCCAGCGATGAGTGGTCGAGGAAGGCACTCACCGCCTCGACCGACTCGCCGGCATCGCGTCGCAGCTTGGCTGCCGTATGGCGCAGCACATGCAGCCCGGTCGGCGCTAGACCAGCGAGCGAGAGGTACCGCCGGAAGCGTCCATAGAAGGTGCCCGAGCTGATACCCGATGGTCCCGCTCCGGCCTGCCAGAGCGAGGTGGTCGGGTCCATCGTCGGTAGGTCGAGCGTGGCATCGGCCAGCGTCAGCCGGATGGCGTCGTAGGCCGGCCGGGGCAGCTCCCGCCGTCCCTGCTTACCGCCCTTGCCCCGATAGGCATAGAAGACGGTCTCACCCTCGATGCTGATATCACAGGCGCGGAGACCGATGACCTCGGCTCGTCGTCGTCCGGTCAACACCAGGGTGACGATGATGGCCCGGTCCCGTCGCCCTCTGATGGTGTCGGGGATGACCGAAAGGATGCGCCGCACCTCAGCAGGCCCGTAGCCACGCGCCGATGCCGAGACCGTCCGGGGACGCTCGAGCGCATCACACGGGTTGGAGGGCAGCAGGCGCATCCGGATCAAGAAGCGGTAGAAGGAAGACAGACAGGCGATACGGGCACCGACCGTGGTCGAGGATGGTGTCCGGCCCGAGGCACCGATGCCATGCGCGTAGGCGAGCACCTCGCCCGGTGTCACCCGCTCCGGTGTCGTGTGGGCGACGAACGGCCAGAGCATCCGGCTATAGCTCTCGACGGTGCGCGTACTGCCTGAGCGGTTGCCCTTCTCGACCAGGAAGGCGTAGAGCGCCTGGTCCCAGGCCGATGGGTCACCCGATGCGCGGGCGGGTAGGAGCGGTGGGTTCATGGGGCACCTCGGGCTGGCTGGCGTGGATGCCCACATCCATTGCTCAGGTGCGCGCAGAAAGCAACACGATGTCGGGATCGTCGGCGATCGGGAGACCGCCCGGCATACTCTCGATCGCCGACAGGACGCCGGTTCGGTACGTGTCGCCCGTCGGCACTTAGCTCCGGTGAATCGTCGGGACCGCCGCTGATCGTCATCGGGGCCAGGAACAACGCGGAGGAGACGCTGATGTCGCTGCTGTCCTGGATCAAGCACATCCTGACAGGCGCCCCGGATGGGTCGGCGGCGGAGCCGCCACTGCGCCACGAGCGACGCGAAGCGGGTCGCGAGCGGCATCGGGAGACCGGTGAACCGGCGTGGGAGGAGAGCGACCGGCTCGACGACCCGCCGGGCACGGGGAAGCGCGATCCTGACGCGGCGCCGGAGATTCTGGGCGGCGGCTGACGCGGCGACGTCGATCCGCATGAGAACCGGAGGAGGCCGCGAAGGAGGGCTCCGCTAGATCCTCGCTGACCCTACCCACCTCTGCTGGTGAAAGCATCCTGCTGGTCAACGCCGGTGCCCGTGCGCGCGTCGCAAAGGAGTCAGCCCACGATGAGGTCATCGTGCCGGTCGTCGGCGGCGAGCGTAGCGACGCACCTGCCTGTCGATAGCTCCGAGTTTGCTCGTGCGTCGTCTACCGCGATTCTTGGACTAGACGTCGAGCTGGAGACAGGTACCGTGGACCAGTGACCTGGAAACCGATGGCGCTCGACATCGAGACCGAGCGGCTCACGCTTCGGCTCCGCGATGAGCGCGACGGCGAGTGGTACCGCGAGCTGGTCGGCGAACGTGGGGAGGACCTCCCGACACTCGAGGAGTCGAGGGCGCGCCTCGCGCGATTCCGGGATCTGACGCTAGAGACCGGCATCGGTGCTCTCGCGATCTGTCGTCGCGCCGAGAGCGACGTGATCGGCTATTGCGCCCTCATCGTCGGGCGTTGCAGCCTTGACGAACCGGAGATCGCCTACGAGCTGCTGCGGCGGTTCCACGGACGCGGCTATGCGACGGAAGCGGCCCAAGCCCTCGTGGCTGCCGCTGCCGCGACGGGTCGACACCGTCTGTGGTCGACGGTCGGGGCGTGGAACGCGCCGTCGCTCCGGGTGCTCGAGAAGATCGGGTTCCGCAGGGACCACACCATCACCGATGATCGCGGTGAGATCGTCTACCTGGTCCGCGACCTCTAGAGCGACCGCCCACCGGACTCCACGGTCTCCGATGAGAGATCGGGGACCACCAGCTTCGCGGCGGCAGCCAGTCGGCCCACCGGGCTACCATCGACTCGCGCCGCACGACTGCCATGTCGGGTGGCTTCCGGCGCGTCGAGATGGCGCAGCCGGGGCCACGGAACACCGTCCCCGTGTCGTAATGGATCCCCTGGTGCTGCACGTCGCCTCGATTCGCGCCCAGCCTACCTCCGACACCATCACGAGATCGTGGGGCGCATCGGCGACGCTCAGCTCGCGCGTGGCGTTCACCGGGATGCTTGGCGCTATGGAGCCGGCGCGTACGTCCAGAGTTCCGTGCCGTGCGTCCCGTCATCGGCGGTGAAGAAGACGTCCCCAAGAGCGCTCGCGCTCGTGGCAGCGAAGTCTCACGACGTACCCGGGCTGACCTCGAAGAAACGCTCGCCAAGTCGGGCCATGAAAGAGGAGCGAGAGGCTCCCGAGGAACGAGCGGATCAGTTCTCAGGCGCCCTCAAGGATCGCAGCGCCCTCTTGGGCGTTGCGGCGTGCTGCGGCGCGAAGACATGGCGCCCATCGACTTGACGCACCGTTCCATCGGCTGTGTGGTTCGGCTATGCTCCGTGCCACGCACGCAGGGGCCACGGCCGATTTGATCTGTTCGAACTGCGGCACCGAGAACAGGCGCGGACGGCGGTTCTGCGTCCACTGTGCCTCGCCTCTCGCGGCCGCCTGCGCGAACTGCGGCTCCACCTATGACGCCGGTGACGCCTTCTGTGGCGAGTGCGCCGCACCTCTCGGGATGGGAGCCGGCGTTGCCGCGAATGCTGCGGTGCCGGTCCGCAGCGGCGCACCGGCAGCCGTCCCGATCGCCGAGCGGCGCTTGGTGACGGTGCTGTTCGCCGACCTGGTCGGCTTCACGCCGTTCGCCGAGGAACGCGACGCGGAGGATGTCCGCGACACGCTGACTCGCTACTTCGACGTGGCGAGCGACGTGGTCGGCCGGTACGGAGGCGTGATCGAGAAGTTCATCGGGGATGCGATCATGGCCGTCTGGGGCGCTCCGACGGCGCGCGAGGACGACGCGGAGCGGGCCGTCCGAGCTGCCCTGGACCTGGTCGACGCAGTCCGCGTCCTGGGCTCCACGATCCAGGCGCGGGCCGGCGTCCTGACCGGCGAGGCCGCCGTTACCCTCGGTGCCACGAACCAGGGGATGGTCGCGGGCGATCTCGTCAACACCGCGGCCCGGCTCCAGTCCGTCGCCCAGCCGGGCACCGTCCTCGTGGGTGAACCGACGATGCGGGCGGCCGATAAGGCCATCGCCTTCGAGGATGCGGGAGAGCATCTGCTGAAAGGCAAGACCGTGCCGGTGCCGGCCTACCGTGCCCTGTGGGTCGTGGCTCAACGCCGCGGCGGAGGCCGCTCGGATCTGCCGGAGCCGCCGTTCGTCGGCCGGGACGAAGAGCTGCGAGCGCTCAAGGATCTGGTCTCGACCACCGGCCGAGACCCGCGAGCCCGCCTGGTTTCGGTCATCGGGACGGGCGGGATCGGCAAGAGCCGCCTCGCCTGGGAGCTCGAGAAGTACATCGACGGCGTGGTCGAAACGATCTACTGGCACCGCGGCCGGTCGCCCGCCTACGGGGAAGGCATCAGCTTCTGGGCGCTGGGGGAGATGATCCGCCGGCGGGCGGGGCTGGCCGAATCGGACGACGAGGCCACGACACGAGAACGAGTCGCGGCAACGACCGCCGAGTTCGTCTCCGACCCGGAGGATCGGCGCTGGGTCGAGCCGGCCCTGCTGACACTGCTCGGCCTGGAGCCTGCTCCGGCCGGCGGTCGAGACGTCCTGTTCGCGGCCTGGCGGATCTTCTTCGAGCGCATCGCGGCGAAGGGCACGACGGTCCTCCTGTTCGAGGACCTCCAGTGGTCCGACACCGGTCTGCTCGACTTCATCGACCACCTCCTCGAGTGGTCGAAGGGCGTACCCATCCTCATCGTCACGCTCGCGCGACCGGAGCTCTTCGACCGCCGGCCGGACTGGGGCGCCGGCACGCGCAACTTCAGCGCCATGGCCCTGGAGCCGCTGCCGGAGGCCGCCATGCGTGAGCTCCTGGCGGGCTTCGTGCCGGGCCTGCCGGCCTCCGCCGTGGACGCGATCCTGGCGCGTGCGGACGGGATCCCGCTCTACGCGGTCGAAACGGTGCGCGGGCTCCTCGCCGAGGGGCGGTTGGAGCTGGTCGATGGGACCTACCGGCCGTCCGGCGACCTCACCCGGTTGGCCATCCCCGACACGCTGCGCTCGCTGATCGCCTCGCGGCTCGACACGCTCGAGCCAACCGACCGCGAGCTCATCGCCGATGCCGCCGTGCTCGGACAGACGTTCACGGTGGATTCGCTCGCCTCCGTCAGCGGGCGAGAAGAGACCGAGCTTCAGCCCAGGTTGCGCGGCCTCGTGCGGCGCGAGCTCCTGGAGGTCGATGCCGACCCGCGGTCGCCGGAGCGGGGCCGGTACGGCTTCGTCCAGTCGCTCATCCGGGAGGTGGCGTACGGGACGCTCGCCAGGCGTGAGCGGCGCGCGCGCCATCTTGCCGCTGCCCGCTACTACGAGGCGCTCGGGGACGACGAGCTGGCCGGCGCGCTGGCGAACCACTACCTGTCGGCCTACGAGGCGTCGGCCGAGGGCGCCGAGTCGGAGGCGATCGCCATCCAGGCGCGCCTGGCGCTCAGCGGCGCCGCGGAGCGGGCCGCGACCCTGGGCGCGCACGAGCAGGCGGTCGCCTATCTGCGCCAGGCGCTGGCGGTGACCCTGGAACCGGCCGAGCAGGCGCCACTCCTCGAACGGGCCGCGGTCTCGGCGGTCACTGCCTCGCTCTCCGATGTCGCGGAGGGGTTCGCCCGGCGCGCCCTCGATGCCTACCTCGGCTCGGACGATGAGGCCGCCATCGGCGAGGCGAGTGCACTGCTCGGCGCGGTGCTCACCGACGCGGCCAAGACCACGGAGGCCATCGAGGTCCTGGAGGGGGGCCTCGCGCGGCTGCCCCCGTCGGCCCCGGACCGCGTGCGGGCCCACCTGCTCTCCGACCTCTCCCGGGCTCTCATGCGCGGGGCGTTCGCGGAGCGGGCCATCGAGGTCGCCGACCAAGCCCTGCCGCTCGCCGAACGGGAGGGCCTCGAGCAGGTCATCGCTGACACGTTCAACAACAAGGGCGGCGCCCTCGGGTATGTGGGTCGCGCGCGCGAGGCGGTCGCGCTGATGCATGCGGCCGTCGAACTGGCCGAACGCGGGGGCTTCGTGGTCGCCGAGATGCGCGCTCGCACGAACCTCACGTTCCTGCTCTTCAGTCGGGAGCCCGTTCGGTCACGCGAGATCGGATGGGACACGCTCGCGCGAGCCCGCCGTGTCGGCAATCGCTCCAATGCCAACTGGGTCGCCGGACACTGCATCCTCGCGTCCTTCGATATCGGCGACCAATGGGACGAAGCACTGGCCACCGCCGATGAGGTCCTGTCGTCGGCGATGAGCCCGGCTGAGGAGGCCCGCGTCCGCGGGACCTCGTTCGCGATCCGGGCGGCGCGCGGCGATCCTGTCGACGCGGAGATCACGCGTCTCGAGTCCCTCGCGCGGCAGGTATCGGATCGCTACGTGGCGTCGCAGGTGGGCTACGTGAAAGGGCTCCACGCCCTTCTCCTCGGCGATTACACGAGTGCGTACGACCAGATGCTCGCCGCGACCGAGTTCGCGCCCATGGCGCCGCTCTGTCTTCCGTGGGCCGCCAGGGCCGCTGTCGGTGGAGCCGATGTCGAGCGCGCGCGCCATGTCGCACGGCGACTGGACTCGGAGGCAGATCCAAGCTCTTCGCAGCATCGTGCGGATCGCCTCACGGCGTGGGCCGGCGTCTGTGCGCTCGACGGTCGAGTGGGCGAGGCCATCGCGGGCTACACCGATGCGATGCGCCGGTATGCCGAGATCGGCGTCGGATTCACCCGCGCGTGCGTGGCGCTCGACGCGGTGAGGCTCCTCGGCACGGATGACCCCGAGATCGCCCGGGCCGCAGAGGAAGCGCGGGCACTCTTCGAGCGGCTCGGGGCGGGGCCCTATCTCGCGAAGCTGGAGCACGCGCTCGGGCGAGCCGAACCCGTCCCCACGACCGCTGTGGCTGGCTGACGACGCATGGCATCCGGCCATCGATGCGAAGCGCATCCGAGCGATGGCGCGGGAGCTGTTCGGACAAATCATTGGATCGTGGAGGGGTCGCCATCGAGGTCCAGACCGTTTCTCGTCATCGCTCGGTCCGATCCACCCTGCAGCTAGCGCAGCCTGAAGAACTTCAGCGGAGGCTGTAGGCCAACGTGGTGAAGTCAAGGAAGCCGTTCGACGCGGTGCTCTCGCCGGTGACGTACACCGCGGATCCGTCGGGGCGGATCGCCAGGGCGTAAGCGTAGTCGTCGCCCGACGCGGCCCCGTCGTATCGCTTCACCCACAGCTGGGCCCCGCTGGACGCGTCGTAGGCGACGGTGGCGTGGTCCACCGAGCCGGATGATCCGATGCTGGCCCCGGTCACCAGCACCGTCGACGAGTCCGGGCTCACGGCCACGGCGTTCGCGTCGTCGGTGTTGTTGCCTGGGCCGTTGTAGCGTTTGACCCACAGCCGAGCGCCGCTGGAGGCGTCATAGGCCACGGTCGCATAGTCGAATCGGTACCCCGTCCCAACGCTGTACCCCGTCACGAACACGGCGGATCCATCGGGGCTCACCGCCAGCGCGGACGCGTAGTCGTCCCGCTGCACTGGGCCGTTGTAACGCGTGACCCACAGCCGAGCGCCGGTGGAGGCGTCATAGGCCACGCTGGCATAGTCGAAGCCGCCGTCCGATCCGATGCTCTCTCCGGTGACGAACACCGTGGAGCCGTCGGGGCTGACCTTCACCGCGTGGGCCAGGTCGGCGTAGTTTCCCGGACCGTTGTACCGCGTCACCCAGATCTTCGCCCCGGTCGTGGCCTTGTACGCCACCGTCGCGTAGTCGACCTCGGTCGTCGTTCCCGTGCTCTCTCCGGTCACGAATACCGTGGACCCGTCGGGGCTGACCGCGAGACCCCGGGCGTCATCGTTGCCGTTCCCCGGGCCGTTGTAGCGCTTCACCCATCTGACCGTCCCGGTCACAGCGTTGTACGCCACGGTGGCGTAGTCGTCACCGCTCCCCGACCCAGGGCTGTATCCCGTCACGAACACCGTCGCACCATCGACGCTCACCCCCAGGGCGGTGGCGTAGTCGATGCCGTTCCCCGGGCCGTTGTAGCGCTTCACCCACAGCTGAGCGCCGCTCGACGCGTCGTACGCCACGGTCGCATAGTCCAGCTTGGTGCCCGTTCCGCGACTCGCCCCGGTCACGAACACCCTCGAGCCGTCGGGACTCACGCCGAGAGCGGTCGCCTGATCGTAACCATTGCCCGGGCCATCGTAGTGCGCCGTCCACCGCGTCGCGCCGGTCGATGCGCGGTAGGCCAGGGTGGTGAAGTCGTAGCCGCTCGTCGTGCCTGTTCCGCCACCGGTCACATAGACCGTGGATCCGTCGCCGCTCACGGCCACCGACGTGGCGCCGTCGTCGCTGTTGGCCGGGCCGTTGTAGCGCCTCGTCCACAGCGTATCCCCCGGCGTGGCGGGCACAGCCTCGGCCGCAGGTCGGGCACGAGCGCCGGCCTCGGCGCCGCTGGCCCCGGCCGTGTCGGAGCGCTGCCCCGTCTGGTGGGTGGATGACCCGCCAGCAGCGAGCGCGGGTCCCGATGTCACGAGGACGATCGCTACCGCCGCACCGAGCAACCAACGAAGTGCGCCTGTCCTGCTCATTTCCCGGCACCCTTTCTCTGCGGACCGCGCGATCGCAGCCGAGAAAGGCTCCGTCATCGCGCAGACACTCTCCAGATGCCGGGGGCTCGCGATCGGTTCGATCAAGATGTGGACCTGGAGGGATGCGGTCCATTGGGCGCTTGGATCCTGCCGCGTAATGCAACGAGATGGTTTCGCGGTGGCGCGCGCACGCGCGCGCACCATCAACATTTTGGCGGGCCGACCGGGTCGCCATCGGCGATCGTGCCGGTTAGAAGTCCAGGCCGTTCGCGGACAGCGCGCTTCGGAACGGAGAGCGCCGGCGGCGCGCTTCCTCAGGCACCTGATCGCGAGGCCGTACACACTTGGCTTCGCCCGCCCGCCGACCATCGGGAGCAGCGAAGAATGCGCACCCAAAATAGGTTCAAGCATCGGCTCTCGCGCGGGTCGGGATCGCAGCACATCGCAGCGCCTAAAAAGGGTGCTGCGATCCAGAGCCCGGGCTCATCGGCTCATTTTCGTGGGCAATTCTTCGAGGAAGTCATTCGCCGACGCGGTCGACGAAGGCCACCTCTACCCCTTCGATCACTGGGCGGAGATGCTCGCCGCCCTGCGCTGACGGAGCCCCTGATGGTCGCATCGCAGAAGGCTGCCAGGACTCGGGTCGCCGAATCGGCGGTCCCGAGCGTCGGGATGCCCGCAGCATCGAGGAGCCGCACGAGTGGGTCGTAGAGCGGCCCGGCGTCGATGACGGCCACCCATGGCTTCGATGTCTCTCGCCAGACGCGGGCCAGACGCGCCGCGACGGCGTCCGGGCGCTCCAGGTTCTCCGTGTGGCCGGGCCCGGGTAGCAGCGTGTCGAGCGCATAGGTGATGGGCACGACACCGATCAGGCCCACGTCGACTTCATCCGCGCCGAGCACGGTCCTGGCGACCGCGTCGTAGACGGCGGCGTCAGCGATCGGTGTCAGGTCGATCGGGTTGTGCAGGTCGACCACCGAGTCGATGCCCGCCCGGCCGAGGATCCGTGCCAGCCGCGCTTCGGTTGCCGGACTGAACGTCACCAGTTGGAGCGAACCCACGTGGTCCGCGATCGTCACGCACTCAGAGCCTGCGTTACTGAGCGCCCCGAGATGTCGCCCGTGGGCGACCCGCCCGTCGAGCATCGTGAACGTCCGGAGCAGCTCGTCGAACTCCCTGGGCGTGTTCGCCACCACGACGCCGGCGCTTCGTGCCAGTTCATGCGTGACGGTCGCATCACCGGCTATCGCCGCGGTATGGCTGGCCGATGCGAGAACGCCGGCTGACGTACGCCCTGCCCGGTACAGCACGACGGTCCGGCCGCTGTCGATGATACGAGTCGCCGCCCGGAGGAAGCGGACGCCATCGAGTCGAGCGAACCCCTCGGCGTAGATCCCAAAGACCCGGATCGCTGGGTCGTCGGCGAGGTAGTCGAGGTAGTCGCCGACGGTCAGGTCCATCTGGTTGCCCACGGTGATCACGTAGCGGGGGTCCAGACGGCCGAGGCGGGAAAGGCGCGTGACGGCGAACGCGCCGCTGGCCGTGATGAGCGCGATCGGGGCGGGCGACAAGCCCACCGGGATCTTGGAGCGATGGATGAACAGCGTGTCACACCGTCCCGGGCGCGAGCGGATGCCGAGACAGTTCCCGCCGTTGATGAGCGGCCCGCCGTCGTCGCCAGCCCGAGCCACCGCGAGCGCGTCGGACATGCGCGCGGCCAGCTCGCCGCCGCCCTGCTTCTCTTCGAGACCGCCCGAGATGACGATGATGCTCTCGGCGAGATCAAGCGCGATGACCTCGGCCACGAACGCCGGCGCCCGCGCGGCCGAGAGGGCGACCACGAAGAGGTCCACCTTGTGATCCAAGGCCTGGAGGTCGGGTACGCAGCGGACGCCATCGATGGTCTCCACGCCCGGCTTGACGACCACGATCCGATCGGGGGCAAAGCCTGCCGTAATGAGGTTGCCGAGGATGACGCGACCCGGGTTGGAGGTGCTCGAAACCCCGACGATGGCCACTGAGCGGGGTTCCAGCAGTTGCTTCAGCTTGTGCACCGGCCGCGCGCGCCGCGTCGGCCGCGGGCCGTCGCCGATTGTCATGAGGACGTCGAGGGCGACCAGCCCGCCGGTGGTCACGGCCATCGGGTTGATCTCGCACTCGAGGAGCTCGGCGGGGACCAGGGCGGCGCCGATGGCGAACAGTCGGTCGATGACATCGACCAGCCGCTCGAGTGGCAGGCGTGGCGCTTGGCCGCGGAGTGACGTGGTCGCGAGACGAACGGCGGTCGCGCCGACGAGCGCCGAGCCGATCGCGTCGCGCGGGGTCAGAGCGGGGGAAACGATCG
Source organism: Chloroflexota bacterium (assembly GCA_003169735.1). Lineage (GTDB taxonomy): Bacteria > Chloroflexota > Limnocylindria > Limnocylindrales > CSP1-4 > Palsa-1032. The sequence continues at coordinate 26,169 of PNAP01000052.1, forward strand.
AGATCTCGCGCCCTGGCCGGAGGTCCGCGGCCAGCGCCTCGGCCTGGATCCCGCCGGCCCCGACGCTCACGACCGCCCCGAAGTCGTCCGTCCAACGCAACGAGAGGAGCAACTCGCCGCCGAGCGCGGAATCGTGCTCGACGAACTCGGCGACCGTGAAGCCATCAGCCGCATCACCAAGGCGGGCTTTCATCGATACCATGGCAGCCGCCACGCTCGCGCGGTCGCGTGCCATGAACGCAACCGCCCCGACCTCGGTCTTGTGTGCGAGCTGGCTCGAGACGGCCTTCAGCACGACCCGTTCGCCGGACAAGTGGTCGAGCGTGGCATCGTCGAGCGCCTGGATGTCGCTGACGTAACGCCAGCGCGGTACCGCTATCCCGGCCGCGGCCAGGACGGCGAGGGCCTCCGGTTCCAGCAGGCGCGTCCGACCCTCGCGTCGGGCGCCGGCAATGATGGCGCGGATACGGTCGAGGCCAGGTGCGTTGAGGCCGGGTGCCTCGAGGTCAGATGCGTCGCGGCGAACCTCCGGAGCCATCGACCACAGCCTGCATCTCCGATGCCTCGAACACAAGGCGCGCAGGTGGCCGCGCGAGGGCCCAAGACCAGCGGCGGGCCTAACTTGAACAGCCTAACTCTGCCCGAACGCCTCGCCCAACGAGGGTGAGGCGAAGAGGCGCGCACGCATCTGCTCCCACTCCGCGAGGCTCTCGAACTCGAGCTCGAACGAGAGCGTCGCATCAGTGGGATCGCAGCACATCGCAGCGCCCAGAAGAAAAGGTGCTGTGATTCCCGCGTAGGTCCCCTGGGCGCCGCAGGAGTCCGCACCAGGCCTACCGCTGCGGCTTCGAACGTGCGACGCTACGCCCGATGATTTGCGCGAATTGCGGCACCGAGAACCGCGCCGGCCGCCGCTTCTGCCTCCAGTGCGGCAACGCTCTGGCGCGCGCCTGTCCGAACTGTGGCGCCTCGAACGAGGCGGAGGCGCGCTTCTGCGGTGGATGCGGGAACGTGCTCGAAGCCACGGCGACCGTCGCCGCGAGCGCGCCGACCGCCGCAGCCTCCGTCGGCTCCGGCCGCCCCTCCCCCGCCCCGGTCGCCGAACGCCGCCTGGTGACTGTCCTCTTCGCGGACCTCGTCGGCTTCACGCCGTTTGCCGAGGAGCGCGATCCGGAACAGGTGCGCGACACGCTCACCCGCTTCTTCGACATCGCCCGCGACGCGATCGTCCGCCACGGCGGCACGGTCGAGAAGTTCATCGGCGA
>PNAP01000005.1 GCA_003169735.1 Chloroflexota bacterium
CGTCCAGGCCTCGGACCGCGTCGCAAAGTCCTGCAACCAGCCTGCAGCCCACCAGCACCGGGACCTTCGGCGGGCTCCAAGGCAGGACCCGTCACGTCGGAGTGGTGCGTGTGCGCTACGGCCTATGGTGCGGCGCACCGCCCGGTACGAACCGGCTATGCCCGGGAGGAGTCGGTTGCCCTAGCGTTCGAGCCCAGACGTCGCGCCCCAGGCATCCGTCACGGAGAACCACATGTCATCCTCGCGCCGCCCGCTGGCCGGCTCGCTCATCGTGTTCCTCGTCGCCATCGCGGCGATCCTGAGCACCACCAGCTTTGCCCTTGCCTCACCGCCTCGGACCGTGTCCGTGGTGGTGCGTCAAGCGCCTGGCTCTGGCCGTGCCCCCGAGCAGGCCGTCAAACGACTGGGCGGCACGGTCGTGGCGCGCGTGAATCTGATCGATGCCTTCACCGCCACGATGCCGAAGTCCGCCGTCGGGCGCCTGCGGCGGACGGCGGGTGTTGCCAGCGTCACGCGCGACCGCTCGCTGACCCTTGCCAGCATGGATGGCGTCGACCAGTCACTCGACAGCGGATCGCCGCAGTCGGTCCGTTCGATCATCGGCGCTGCGACGTACTGGGACGCCGGCCTGACCGGTGCTGGTGTCGATGTCGCGCTCATCGACTCGGGCGNNGGCAAGGTCGTCAACGGTCCCGACCTGTCCTTCGAGTCGCAGGACCCGGCACTGCGCCACCTCGACACCTTCGGCCACGGCACCCACATGGCGGGCATCATCGCCGGCGAGGATGACGCGACCGGAACGGTCACGAGCACAGACACCGATCACTTCATGGGCGTCGCCCCGGGTGCTCGCATCGTCAGCGTCAAGGTCGCCGATGCCTTCGGTTCGACCGACCTGATGCAGGTGCTGGTCGCCATCGACTGGGTGGTCAAGCACCGCCACGACAACGGCCTGAATATCCGCGTCCTCAACCTCTCCTTCGGAACCGATTCGACCCAGTCCTACACGGTCGATCCGCTCGCCTACGCGGTCGAAGCCGCTTGGAAGAAGGGCATCTTCGTGGTCGTCTCGGCCGGCAACGAGGGCTACGGGACGACCAGCATGAACAGCCCGGCCTACGACCCGTTGGTGATGGCGGTCGGCGCGGACGATTCCAACGGGACCGTCAGCCGCACCGATGACGTGGTCGCTTCCTTCTCGAGTCGCGGCGACGCGACCCGACACCCCGACATCCTGGCGCCGGGCCGATCGATCATCAGCCTGCGCGACCCGGGCTCCTACATCGATACCGTGTACCCGGCCGCACGCGTGGGCGATACGGCTCGCTTCTTCCGCGGCAGCGGGACATCGCAGGCGGCGGCCGTCGTCTCCGGCGCGGCTGCCCTCGTCATCCAGCAGCATCCGAAGATCACGCCTGACCAGCTGAAGGCGCTCCTCACATCGACCGCCTTCCACCTCGCCGATGCCGACGTCCTCGGCCAGGGCTCTGGGCTGCTCGACCTGTCGGCGGCGTTCACGGCGCCCATCCCGGCCCATGCCAAGCAGAAGGACACCAAGGCGAAGGGGACCGGATCGATCGAGGCCGCCCGAGGTTCGCTCCATCTGTGGAACCACGGTGTCGAGCTGACCGGCGAGAAGGACATCTTCGGCCTCTCGGTGAACACCGCGAAGTGGGCGGCGCGCGAAGCGCTCGGCACCGCATGGGTCGACGGCGATTGGATGGGCCGCGCATGGACCGGCCATGGCTGGTCGACCTCGAGCTCGTCCGTGCTGAGCTGGACCGGTCGACGCTGGACCAGCGCCTCGTGGTCCGGTCGGTCATGGACGAGCGGGGCGTGGGCCGGTCGGTCGTGGACAAGATCGAGCGGCTGGACGGGCGGCTCCTGGACCGGCAGGAGTTGGACCAGTGACACATGGTCCGGCGACACCTGGTCAAGTTCGGGATGGGGAACGTAGCCCCCTCCCTGCGCATCAGCCGATCGGCGCTGGCGGACCTCCGCCAGCGCCTTGGCGTACCCGGACTGACCGGCGCGCTGGCGCTGGCCGCCGTCGCCACGTTCGCCCTGGTCATCCAGCCGCACGCCCTGACCCCCGGCGCGCCGACACTCGAGTGGTGGGTCCTCGCTGCGCTCTTCGCGATGGCCGAGGTCTTCGTCATCCACCTTGCCATCGGTCCGGAGACGCACTCCTTCTCGCTCATCGAGATCCCACTCGTCCTCGGGCTCTTCCTAGCGACCCCGGTATCGCTACTCGTCGGTCAGTTCATTGGAGCGGCTCTCGTCCTGGCCATCCATCGACGCCAGCCGGTCCGCAAACTCGCCTTCAACCTGGCCAGCTTCGCCTTCAGCACGAGCGTCGCCATCGTCGCCTTCCTGGTCATCGTCGACCCAGGCGATCCGCTCGGTCCGCGTGGTTGGGTGGCGGCCTTCGCAGCCGCGCTCGTGGCGGATGTCGTCTCGGGCGTCAATGTCGAGCTGGTCATCGCGGCGAGCACCGGCCAGCGGCCGAGCCTGTCGGGCATCGTCGGTGCCGGCCTGCTCTACACGCTGGTCAACGCGTCGCTCGGGTTGGTGGCCGTGCTGCTGCTGGTGATGCGGACCGAAACCGCCTGGCTGGCGGCGGTGCTGACGGCGGCGCTCTACGTGGCCTATCGCATCTCGGCCGGCGAGCGCCAGAAGCGCCACCGGATGCAGGGGCTGCACGAGGCCACGCGCGATGTCCAGGAGGCACTCAGCAGCGAGTTCGTCACCCAGCGCCTGCTCGATCGTGCCCGCCACATGTTCGGTGCGGAGCGTGCCGAGCTGCTCATCGTGCCGGCACCCGGGCTGCCGGCCCGCCGCACCCGGGTGAGCGGTGACGACGACCGTGCCGATCATGAACTAGCGCCGATCGACGCGACCGAGGGCGTCTGGGCACGCGTCGCCGCGGAGGGCGCCGGCATCCTGATCACCACCGCCGACGCACCCGAGCGATTGCGCGTGTTCCTGGCGACCGATGGCATCAGGAACCTGATGGCCGCGCCCGTCCACGGCGAGAGCGGGATCGCCGGCGTCCTCGCGGTCATGAATCGCGAAGGCAATGTCGGTGGCTGGCGCGGCGAGGACCTGACGCTGCTGGAGACGCTCGCCAACCACGCCGGCGTGGCGCTCCGCAACGGCGAACTCGTCGACGGACTGGCGGCACGCGCGGCCGAGAACGAATACCAGGCCCGCCACGACGCGCTGACCGGACTGCCCAATCGAACCTGGTTCCAGCGATTGGTGGACGAGGCGATCGCCGGCCAGACGCCGGCCGTGGCGCTGCTGACGATGGACCTCGACGCGTTCAAGGAGATCAACGACACGCTCGGCCATCAGAACGGCGACGAGATCCTGTGCGCCGTCGCCGAGCGCCTGCGGGACGTGCTCGTCGAGGGCGAGATCGTCTGCCGGCTGGGCGGTGACGAGTTCGCCATGCTGACCGTCGGATCGTCGCCGCTGACCGCCGCCGCCGCCGCCGAGCGCATCGCTGCCGCGTTGGCGGAACCCTTCACCATCGAGGGCCTGCGTCTCGGCATCGCCGGCAGCATCGGCATCGCACTCTTCGGCACGGACGGGTCAGACGCTGGGACGCTCCTCCGCCACGCCGACGTGGCGATGTACAACGCCAAGGCGGCCAAGGTCCCGTACGAGTTCTACGCCGCCGAGCATGACGGCTATAGCCCGGCGCGGATGGCGCTGGCCGGGGACTTCCGCCGCGCCCTCGATGCCCGGGAACTGGCGGTCTGGTATCAGCCCAAGGTCGACATGGCCTCCGGCCGCATCGTCGGCGCCGAGGCCCTCGTCCGCTGGCTCCACCCGACGCGCGGTCTCGTGATGCCAGACGGCTTCATCCCGGTCATCGAGCAGACGAGCCTCCTGCGGCCGATGACGCTGTACGTCCTCGAAGCTGCCATCGGTCGCTGTGCCGCCTGGCGCGCAAGTGGGATGGCACTTGGCGTCGCGGTCAACCTGTCGGCCCGCGACCTGCTCGACCTGCACCTGACGGCCGATGTCTCGCGTTTGCTCACCGCCGCCGGACTGCCGCCGAGTGCGCTCACACTCGAGATCACTGAGAGCGCGATGATGGCCGACCGCGCGCGCGCCGAGGCGATCCTCGGTGAGTTGCGCGCGTCGGGTCTGCGCATCGCCATCGACGACTACGGCACCGGCCACGCCTCGCTCGCCTACCTCAAGCGTCTGCCCGTCAGCGAGCTGAAGATCGACCGCTCGTTCGTGATGGGTCTCGGCCACGACACCAGCGACCGCGCCATCGTCCGTTCGACCATCGACCTGGCGCACGATCTCGGCCTGGAGACCGTCGCCGAGGGCGTCGAGGAACGCGCCGTGTGGGGATGGTTGGCCGAGCACGGCTGCGACTCCGCACAGGGCTTCCTGATGGGCAAAGCGATCCCCTCGGCGGAGTTCGAAGAGCAGGTCGCTCTCCAGGCGACGTCCGGCCTCCGCGTGCTCGCCCCACCGCGCGTCCTTCACTCCGCGCCTCGACCGCGGCGAAAGTCGAGCGCACGTCCCGCTGACCGCGTGGGCTGACCGGTGGCGGTCAGCGAGGCGGATCCGCACGGGCGTCCGCCGCTCAGGACCCTCAGGACCGGACGGTCTCGGCTTTTGC
>PNAP01000045.1 GCA_003169735.1 Chloroflexota bacterium
CGCACCTTCGGCATCGTTTGGACGTGATCAGGGGTCGCGAAGTTCTTCGACTGCAGGCGAGGCATGACGATGACACTCCAACGGTGGACGAGCGAACCAGGGGCTGCATCATGCGCTTCCAGATCGGATCGGCGCGATCACCTCTTCGTCAGGAGAACGAAGAGGGCGCCGGCAACCACGAGCACCACGATCCCGGCGACAAAGACCCAGTCGCCCCACCAGATGTCTTGGTTGATCCGGCCGACCACGATGAGGATCGCAGAGACCACCGCCAGCAGGGTCAAGAATGGATGAGCCTTCACACGAGGCGGCATCTGATTCCTCCTCCGATCACTGCGGCCCGACAGGGCGGGAACATGCTGTACCTACCCACGAGCATTACCCACGGAAGGCATCCCTGAACCGCACCCGTGTGCCGAGGTGGAGTGCGGCGTTACTGTAGATGCGGCCGGCGAGCCAGGTCAGGCCGACGATGGATGCCACGATCAGCGCTGCCGCCAGGCCGATCTGCCACAACGGCACGTCGGCGGCCGCCATCCGCACCGGCATGAGGATGGGGGCGAACGGCGGAAGCAGCGAGCACACCGTGGCCAGGGGGCCATTCGGATTCGGCAGCGCGGCGTACATGAGCAGGTACCCCGCGATCTGGAGGATCGAGATCGGGGCGACCGCGCTCTGCACTTCCTCCTGGCGTGAGACGAGGGACGCGACCGCAGCATAGGCCGTGGCGTAGAAGAGGAAGCCGAGCACGAACCACAGGATGTCGCTCAGGATCGAGGCCAAGCCGAGGGCCGGGATCGCGACGACATCGGTCAGGTGGACCGCGACGAGCGCGGCCGCGCCCACGATCGTGAGCTGCAGGAGACCGACGAGGCCGACCCCGATGACCTTGCCCGCGAGCAGGCGGCTCGGCCGGATCGTGGCGAGCAGGATCTCCATGATCCGCGTCGCCTTCTCCTCGACCACGCCCTGGGCCACCAGGTTCCCGTACTGGCCGAGTGCGATCCAGAGCAGGATGCCGAGGGCCAGGCTGACGAATACGTTCTCGGTGTCCTTGGGATTCGGGGGTTGCAACGGCTGGACGGGGACCAGGGCCATAGCCGAAGCCACGGCCGCAGGTGTAAGGCCGGCGTCGGAGAGACGTGCAGCCTCCGTGGCCAGGGATAGGGCGGACTCGACGCTCGCTGGGATCGCACCCTTGACCACGGCCGTCGGTGCGGTCGACGATCCTGTCACGAGCACGTCGAGCGTGCCCGCCGTCACCTGCGCCGTGCCGGCGGCGACGTCTGCGATGTCGCTGACCGTCACGTTCGCACCCAGTGCCGCGGCAGTTGCTGTGAACGAGGACTCGAGCGCCTGCGACCCGCCACTGAAACCGACCCGCACCGGCGTGGTCTTGCCGCCGAGCAGCGACGCTGCAACGATGCCGACCACGACGAGGACCGCCATCACGGTGGTGCCGCCGAGGAAGACCCGCGAGCGCAGGCGCATGCGGATCTCGCGGCGGGCGACGAGGAAGATGGTCGGCAGGCGGCGCGTTCCGCCCAGACCAACGGACCGGGCAGTCATGCCGCTGCCTCCTCGATGACGTTCCGGAAGATCTCGCCGAGCGAGGGCTCGACGCGCTCGAACTCGCGCACGGGTCCAGTGGCCAGCGCCGCCCGGAGCAGCGCCTGATCGTCGACACCCGGATCCAGCTCGAAGAGCCGCCGCGTGCCGTTGGCCTGCACGAGCCGGACGCCCGCCACGCCGGCATCCCAGTCGGCCGGGGCCATGGGGACATCGATCCAGCGGCGTTCCTGCCCGCCGGCTCGGAGCTCGCCCACGGTGCCGCAGGCGACCAACCGACCGTGGTCGATGATGCCCACGCGGTCGCACAGCCGCTCGACGAGCTCGAGCTCGTGGCTGGAGAAGATGACGGGGACCCCTGCGTCGGCCCGTTCGCGGAGCACGCCCGCCATCACGTCGACAGCGACCGGGTCGAGCCCGGCGAACGGTTCGTCGAGCACGAGCACATCCGGCCCGAAGACGAGTGCTGCGGCCAGCTGGACCCGCTGCTGGTTGCCCAGGCTCAGCGCCTGCAGTTCGGCGTCGCGCCGGCTGGCGAGACCGAACCGGTCCAGCCAGCCGAGCGCGGCATCCCGGGCTTCCGCGCCCGTCATGCCGTGCAGCTCGCCGAGGTACGCGAGCTGCTCCGCCACGTGCATCTTGGGATACAGGCCGCGTTCCTCGGGCATGTAGCCGATGCGGCGTCGGGCCTCGAACGTCAGGGGTACGCCCAGCCAGCGCACCACGCCGGCATCCGGCGCAAGCACGCCCAGCACGATCCGCATCGTCGTGGTCTTACCGGCGCCGTTGCGCCCGACGAAGCCGAACACCTCGCCGGACGCGACGTCGAGGCTCAGTCCGTCGAGCGCGACCGTGTCCCCGTAGCGCTTCGAGATGCCGTCGATCTCGAGGACCCGGGCCTCGTCGCTCACCGGTCGTCCGCTGGCTCGCGGAGTCTGCCGCTCCTCGACAGGTCCGGGTCGGTGCACGCGGAGAGGTCGAAACAGCAGGGCCGTCTCTTCCCGCTCTTCATCTTCGAGATGCTCACGTCGACCCGTCGTCCGCGCGTGTCAGGGTTCTTCGTGGCATTGACCCAACGCACCCATTCCCAACGCGCCAT